>JBBSAR010000626.1:0-2390 GCA_038252125.1 Desulfatiglandales bacterium | reverse complement strand
TAGATTGACGGGTGTTGAAGAGGTCATTGGCCATATTCCAGAACACGAGGGCAAGGAGGACTTCAAGCTGGGCTTTCAGCAGAAAAAGGACAGGGTAGAGGAGATCAATGCCAAGGGGGATGACAAACCGCAACGCCGCCACCAGCACCCCGCTCCCCACCAGCATGTAGGAGAGGAGCCGACTGTCCGGCATCCTGGCCATGATTCCCGTGAGCACCCCCATGATAAAAAAGGTGAGCACCGCATTGATCATGGTAACGATGGGGAGATACTGGACTCCATATCGTTTGAGAAACGCCGTCTCCGCCACATTGCTAAACAAAATGTTTGCCACATGGATGAGGAAAAGTAAAAAGGCGGCCCAGAGAAAAAGGCCGACCTCGTCTTCATAGATATTCAACCACCTTTTGAGCAATGAGTACATACGGGCGCCTACGAAACGGTTCTTGACTTTGGAGATGATTTCGTCTTCTATTATAGGTTATATTTCAAAAAGATACTATAAATCTGTTCGACCATCAGATGGAGGAGGAAGCCATGGGACAGAAAGGGATGAATAGAAGGGACTTCATCGTAAAAACCGCGCTGGGTCTGGCAACCGCCGGTTTGGGCGCCTCCCCGGTTCGGGCGGCTGTTGCAGATCCTATCAAATCGCCGAAGATCGTATATCGAACGCTCGGAAGGACGAACCTTGAAATTCCCGCCGTGAGCTTTGGCGTCATGAACTCCGACAGCCCCGATCTAATCAGAAAGGCGCTGGATATGGGGATAAAGCTCCTGGATACGGCGCATCTCTATTTGAGGGGAAACAGTGAAAAGGTTATCGGCGAAATTCTGGATGAAAGAAAATGCAGGGACAAGGTCTATGTGGCCACCAAGATGTATTTCGCCAGGGACAAGGAAAAACAGGTCTTCAGCAGCGAGGGGAGCGGAAGAAATCCAGGAGCAAGTGAGACGAATTTCACCGAACAACTGGATGCCAGCCTGAAACGCCTTCGCACGGACTATGTGGATATCCTTTACCTGCACAACTGCTTCGGTCCTCTGATGCCGACCTTCGAACCCATGATAAAGGCCTTTGTCAAGGCGAAGGAATCCGGGAAGGTCAGGTTTATCGGCATATCCACCCATTCCAGTGAACCGGAGACGATCCGTGTGGCAGTGGATGCGGGGGTCTGGGATGTCGTGCTTACTTCCTATAACTTCATGCAGGATCATAAAGAGGAAGTAAAAAAGGCCATCGCCTATGCCGCGCAAAAGGGGGTGGGCGTCATCGCCATGAAAACCCAGGGCGGTGCAAAGCTGAACAGGGAAACACAGGTCAACCATGGCGCCGCCCTCAAATGGGTGATCAATGACGGCAATGTGTGCACAACCATCCCCGGAATCACCACCTACGATCAGATGGACCTGGACTTCGGGGTCATGTCCGATCTATCCCTTTCAGACGGAGAGAAGAGAGATCTTAAGATATCCTCCATGATCAAAGGGCCATTATACTGCCAGCAATGCGGATCGTGCGTATCCTCCTGTCTGAAGGCGGTGGATATTCCAACGCTGATGAGAACGTATATGTATGCTGAAGGATACGGCAATCTTATCCATGCCGGGTTGACCCTCGATTCACTGCCGCGGGAAAAAGGGTTAACGGTCTGCATGAGCTGTTCGCAATGTACCGCGGTCTGTCGTCAGGGGATAAGCATATCCGAGCGTCTGCAGTCCCTGATGGCTATGGGCTTGGCGGGGATAAACAGGGGACAAACGGCAATCTGAGGCGAGTCTCATGAAAAAAATACAATTTTTCTTTTTATGTTTGGTCTTGGCTGTGCTCATCCCTCTTATGGGAGCATGGGATTCGGAGGCCCTCTCACAAAGGACGGCCCCGGAAAGACAGGAAGATCTGCGAGCACTCCTGCCGGAAAACGGTGCGATAGCAGGTTGGAAAATTGCACCAGGCTCAAAAATATTCAAACCGGAGGACCTTTGGGAACAGATCGACGGGCAGGCGGAATTTTATCTTGATTACGGGTTTCGACAGCTTCTTACCGCGGACTATACCCCATTGGGAGGGACCCATTTCATTACCCTGGAAATCTATCAGATGGAAAACCCGAATGATGCCTTCGGGATTTACGCCGCCGAACGTTCCCCTGAAGAACATTTTCTACAAGGAGAGATTCAGGGGTATTCGGGTAAGAACTTTCTGAACTTCTGGAAGGGTTCCTGCTACGTAAAGCTTGCCTCTATTCAAAATGACTCGGACATGGGCGCAACCCTGTTAGAACTCTCCGGCATCATCGCGAAAAAGATAAAAAACCCCAACACGGAACCTGCGCTGTTTGCTTCTTTTCCCGAAAAAAACAGGGTGAAAAGGAGTGAGCGGTTTATCC
>JBBSAR010000625.1:0-2411 GCA_038252125.1 Desulfatiglandales bacterium | reverse complement strand
CGCCAGTTTTACGACGATCGGCTTCGAACGCTGCAGAAAGACCGGCAACTGGCCGTGGCTACGGATGACAGGTTCAGGAATATCCTGGATGACACAAAGCGGATCATGCTCCTTCATGTTCCTTCCTCAGCCGAAGGAAACCGTTGTTATCGCCAGTCCTTTTCCGAAGCAGAACTGATCTGCGAAATGGTCAGGGAATATGACAAAGCAGGATTTGACTTCAGAGGCAATGGAACCTCCCGGATCGGGATCATCGCTCCTTTCCGCGCACAGGTCTCGGCCTTACGAAGGAGATTGGAGCAAACCTTCGGAGATCCGGCATTGGCGCGGCAGATGGTGGACACCGTAGATCGTTTTCAGGGTGATGAGCGGGACGTCATTTTTCTCTCCACGTGCATGCCTCCTCAAGAAAAGGAGATCCCGCTTCTTTACCGGGACATAAGGCGGATCAATGTGGCGCTCTCCCGGGCAAGAGTAAAGCTGGTGGTTGTCGGGGATATGAATCTCCTCAAGCGTATCGAGGTTTTCAGGAATCTCATGGAGTATGTGCAAGACCATCCTGACCAATGCGGGTATGCCGATACAGGCACCCCTCTCGGGATCGGAATCGACCCAATTCATGCCCTCCCCTTCGATACCGATACCAATGGCGATACCGATTTGGATAATCTACGTTTCATAGGAATAACCAGGAGTATTGAATGATAACCGGAACCGAACTGGATGTCTTTTTAAAACCGAAGTCCGTGGCGGTCGTCGGCGCCACGGAACGCCCCGGATCGTGGGGTTCTTTTATCATGGAAGGACTTCTCTCCAGGGCCTATCCGGGGAAGATCTACCCCGTCAACCGGAACATCGACCATGTTTACGGTATCACGGCCTACGATGATATCGGGACCTTACCCGATTCCCCGGACCTTGCCATCCTCACCATCCCGGCGGAAGCGGTTGAGCAAGTCATTGAGGCATGCGGCCGCAAGGGAGTCAAAGGGATCACCATCATTTCCGCCGGTTACGGAGAAGCCGTTGAAAATGGAAAGGAAAAGGAGCAGGACCTGGTGACCCTTGCACGCTCTTACGGGATGCGTCTTCTGGGTCCCAACGTGAGCGGTACATTCGACCTGCAAGCTGAATTCAATGGATCCGCTTCACCTGAAAAGCACCTAATGAAAAGCAAGCTTGGCGCCGTCTGCCAGGGAGGCTACGCCATTTACGACCTCCTGGGCCACGCCTTTTTCAAAAAGATGGGTGTGGGGAAATTCGTCCATACGGGAAACGAATCCGATCTCACAACCACGGATTTCCTCGAACATTTTGGACGGGATCCGGAAGTGGACGCCATTTTGATGTATGTGGAGGCGATCAAGGAGGGGAAACGATTCCTGGATTTGGCCAGGAATATCTCCAGAACCAAGCCCATCGTCCTGTATAAGGCGGGCCGATCAGGAGCTGCCTCCAGGGCGGCCAAAAGCCACACCGGCGCATTGTCCGGAGTTTATGACATCTATAAAGGCGCCCTTGCCCAGGCCAACATTCTCCTTTCTCCCACCATGGAACTCCTGCTCCCCCTGGGGCATGCCCTCATCGAACGGCCTCCCATGAACGGCAATCGGATCGCCATCCTGACCATGGGGGGTTCGTGGGGAGTGGCCCTGAGCGACGCCCTGGAAGCGGAAGGGCTTCAAGTACCGGAATTGAGTGAGCCGCTCCAAGCCAAATTGACGGACCTGGGGATGCCTGTCCGGGCCTCCGTGAAGAATCCGGTGGACATCGGCGCCTCGGGGCTTTTTTTCAACAAGGAGCTGCTTCTGGATTTGGGCCGCCATATCTTAATGTCAGGTGAAGTGGACGCGATCATCCTGCACGGCATGGGCCGACCGGGTATGTTGGACGAAGATGCGCCCGGAAGGCTTCGGCTGTTCCTGGAGATCAATAAGGAGATCATCCGCGGCTATGTGAAGTTGGAAAAGGAATACGGCTTTCCCGTCTTCATCGGGAGTATTTACGCTCCATGGGAGAGTCAGGTGATCCATGACCTCAATGAAGAGGGAATACGGATCTACGACCGGCTGGACGAAATCGCACAGATTCTCTCTTTAATCTATAGGTACAACGCCCGCCGGGATTTGTAGGTTCTTCGATTGGCTTTGACACACGTTGAACTGTGTGCAATTTTGTGTGAAAATATGTGTCGAAACGAGGCTGGCAATGGCGACAAATCTTTCTATAAATCCGGAATTACTGCAAAAAGCCCTGGAGGTCAGTGGATTAAAAACAAAAAAGGAAACTGTCAATTTGGCTTTGCATGAATTCATAAACAGGCATAAGCAATTAGCCCTACAACGACACTTATCACTCTGTCATTCCGGCGAAAGCCGGAATCCAGTCAGAGTGATCCTGAAGACGGCTAT
>JBBSAR010000624.1:0-2411 GCA_038252125.1 Desulfatiglandales bacterium | reverse complement strand
TGACGACGAATGGCATTTCTTTCTGGATATCAAGCATAAAATTGACCTCCCGCCTGAAACCTGTGGTGTTCTCGTGACACCGACAGCCTTTAAGAATATGCCCTTTATGGATACGCCATCAATTAAGGACTTTAGACTGAAAGCCTGGGAACGGAACGCTTATTTGTTGATTGTCAGCGGGATGAATGATCGGTCAAGAATCCTTCAGGCGGCCCTTCCAGGTATTGAAAATCCCGGCATTGATGTTTTTGAAGAAGGAAACCATCTGGCGGATTACACTTACAATACGATAGATGAGTGTATTGACGACCTGACGAAAACCATCTGGATTTTTTTCAATTCAAAAGGAGCGTGGGCTGATGATTTGATTGTCCGATACACGGAGAATTGGGCGACGAAAGGTGTTGACGTTCATTTGCCTGATACACCGATTCATCAGGAATTCAGTTATCTTCACAATCCTGATCTATTGGGCCTATCTCCTTTTGAAGCGGTATTTAAAGCAGCCAGAGTAATGATGCAGGAAGAATTCACGAACCTTGAGATGATCGTTGATGACGGTAATGCCGTGAACGAGGACTTTGAATCTGATCAACCCGTAATGACCGTTGCCGGGATATTGAATGGGAATGGCCCCGAGTGTGAGGCTTTACTGGAATATGTGAAAATGCAAATGGATATGATGCTGGAGATTCTGGAAAATGTCGATGGGGTGAAGTTTCCATTGGAGAACCGTACTGGTGCTGAGTACGAGAGATTGTTTGATGAATCAGCTTTCGTAGTTTATGAATACATTGTAGGGAAGCCGCATCCGGGGTGAAGTTTGGTTTTGGATTATTTTGTTTCTTTCAATCAATGAATGTTGTCGTTCATATCCTTATCGGTCATATCCCAGATCAGACCTTCCCACCCTGAGACAGCTCCCTCGTCCCCGCATTCGTTACAATACCATACTATTTGTCCGGTATCGGGATTGAGAGAAATATCCAGAATACCTGGGCATGGCTTTCTGCCGGGTCTTCTCCATTGTTGGGAAGAGACAACTAGTGATAAGTAAGGTATATTACAGGTTTTTGATGGCTTGAAATTTTTGTGATATTGTCAAGATATGCCAATACCCGGGACGTTTGTGGCTTTGTCAGGGGCGCGGGCCTTCCACAACATTTTCGTTGTGTATGTCCCCAATTTCATCCCACCATTTTCTCGTCTAAGACCATGACTATCCTTTTCTATTTCTCTTCGGGAGGTTTATGTCAATTACCTCAATAGCCTCTATTTTACTATCTGTCGCAACAATTTGATTAGCTTCTTCCTTGAGGAGCTGAATAAGAGTAGTGAAATCAATATATTTTCCTGATTTTGGACATTTCCATGTCTTTTTGTCACTAAGGTAAACTATCATATAAATTCCCATGTTAGAGCGGACATCTCTAAGGTATTGTCCGCATAACTGGTTATGTAATCTTTCAAATAGTTTTGGGCCAGGCCAATTGTCAGCGATTTTCAATTCAAGCGGCACAGGCCCGTCAAAACCCACTCCGTGAAGACGAATGTCTGGTTTTTTCCGATCCGCAAACTCTTCTTCCTGGGGAACGCTATATTTCCCCTTGCTTCGATCTCGCAACCAGCCGCTGATGTAAATTCGGTGCAGCCTTTCATCTTTAACCTGCATGAGCATTTCTGCAAGGCTCATATCCCCCTCTTCCAAATCAGCTCTCAGATCAAGCAATCGGGAAATCGCCAGTTCGTAAAGGTCTCTGTGATTTTGGGGAGGCCTTTCGGCTTCCTCTGCGAAGCGAGCGATATCACCAGAACTCCAAGGTTCAACCTCAGAATCTGATTCAACTCTGCGCTTGGCATAGGCAAGGCATCGTGTTCGCACTACCTCATTAGGATGATGTTTGGTAAGATCCATGAGGGCAAGATAGGTTGCTTTACCGGGAATATTTAGGAGTAGTTCAAAAAGCCTTGCACGACCATTCTGGGCATCGTTTCTAAGTCCGGGATGGTCGTGTCCCATTCGATCGATATCTTCCTCACAGCAGATATGAGCATATACTAATTTTATAAGTGGGAGAAGAATCTCAGGCCTAACATAATCTTCATGTTCAATAAAGGTGCGCTCCCTTCGGTCACCGACAAGAGCGACAATAAACCTCATTAAGAAATCATTTCTTTGAGCAGTATCCGCAATTTGACTGAAGACATTTTCAAGAGTTTTAAGAGCGCCGTCAGCTTCAACGCACATCCACCCTGCAAACCAAAGGGATAGTCGATTGCCAACGGGCATTTTTTCAATCTTGGTTTGAGCAATATTGATAAACGCCCTGTTATTGCAATCAGGGCCGCTTAATACAATTCCAAGACCCTTGTGTACTGTAGTATCATATTTGGGTTCATACCGAGCCAAG
>JBBSAR010000623.1:0-2420 GCA_038252125.1 Desulfatiglandales bacterium | reverse complement strand
GAAAGACCTGAAAGGCCGGTGTCCCTCGCTCCCGCTCTTTTCCCGCGCATAGAAGACAAACAATCGGCGGAAAAGAAGGGGAAAAATGCGGGGCCAAAGGAACTTGATCCTGCTAAAAATGGCAAGGAGAAGGTTTCTGCAGTGGAGGAAAAGGCCTGTATATCTTACGAAGAATTTCAGAAAATGGACCTGAGGATCGGCACCATAAGGAAAGTTGAAGAAATTCCCGGTTCCAAGAAACTCTTTCAAATGACCGTTGATATGGGCGAAGAAAGAACCGTGGTGGCCGGTCTTAAAGGACACTACGACAAGGAAACATTAACAGGGAAACAGGTTCTCGTGGTGGCGAACCTCGAGCCGGTCAAACTGATGGGCGTTGAATCCCGCGGTATGGTTTTGGCGGCAGGAGACGACACAGGTCTTCATCTGCTGACACCCGATTTCGAGACTGTTTCGGGAAGCAAAGTAAAATAGCCGTGGACGAAAGAAAATGAAAAACATCCTCGTCGTGACCAAATCTCCGGACGTTAATCAGGCCATCCGCGCGTCTCTGGAACCGGAATGCAGTGTCGACTTCTCCTCCGGGGATGAAGCCCTGGAACTGCTCGGAAGAAAGCAACATGATTTTATCTTCATCGATATTAAAGAGTTGTGGGTGGATGGAGAACCAGGGGAATACAAGGCAGCGCTGAGGTCCTTCTGGAAATTGAATCCAACAGTGGGAATCATTGTCCTTTCCGCCCAGGAAACCATCAAGGAAGCGGTACTGGCGGTAAAAGCGGGCGCCAGCACCTATCTAACCTATCCCATCGATCCGGAGGAAACCAGGTTCGTACTCAACAACGTCCATGCGTCCCTCCTTTTCAGGTCGGAACTGGACTATCTGCGGGATCATTTCTGGGAGGCCACATCCCTTGAAATCATCAGGACCGACAACCCCCTGATGAAAAAGGTTTACGAAAAAGTAAGATCCGTGGCGCCGACCAGGAGCACCGTTTTGCTCACCGGAGAGACGGGAACAGGCAAAGGCGTCATCGCCAATCTCATACATCAGCACAGCAACAGACGCGGCGCCCAGTTCATCAGCGTGCATTGCGGCGCGATTCCGGACACCCTTCTGGAAAGCGAACTTTTCGGCCATGAAAAAGGGGCGTTCACGGGTGCGGTTCGAAGAAAGCTGGGGAAATTCGAAATTGCTAGCGGGGGAACCATTTTTTTAGATGAGATAGGCACCCTCACTCCCCCTGCCCAAATCAAACTTCTCCAGGTGCTGCAGGATTCAACGTTTCAACGGGTCGGAGGAGAAGAAACTTCCAGAACCGACGTTCGAATCATTGCAGCCACAAACATGGACCTGAAACAGATGTGCGAACTGGGCCAGTTTCGAAAAGACCTGTTTTACAGGCTGAATGTTTTTCCTCTGGAAATCCCGCCCCTACGGGACCGATTGGAAGATATTCCCCATCTTTTTCATATCTTCCTGAAAAAGATGAACAAATACTATTCCAAAGAAATCAACGGGATTCATCCACAGGTGATGAAGGCATTTGAAAATTACTCCTGGCCGGGCAATATCCGCGAAATGGAAAACCTTGTGGAGAGGGCCTATATCCTGGAGACCAACTCCATGCTCACACAGGACAACTTTCCCAATGAGCTCTTTGAATTTCAAGGCACTTCCCCGGGCATTTCATTCGGCGCGGAGATGACCCTGGCGGAAGTGCGACGAAAAAGCATAGCGGATATTGAAAAGCGATATCTCAGAGAACTGTTGTCGCAGAAGAATGGAAAAATCAGTGATTCCGCGGCAGCCGCCGGAATCACGACCAGACAGCTGCACAAGCTGATGACAAGATACGGATTGCGGAAAAGCGACTTTAAAAAACCCGCCGCCCCGAAAAATACACCGGAAAGCTGAAATGCTTTCACGCACGCCTACCGGCCATCCACTCCAGGGCCAGGACGATCAGAAAACCGACAACCATCAGTGAAAGCCCCGCCACGAACTCCCCATTCCAGGCGGGCGGCAAAATATTGGCCTGCACAATGGGGACGGTTTTGCCATGACTGTCAACCAGGCTCTCCAGGGTCACCTTCCATGGCCACACCTTTCTCAGTGAACCAATCATGAGCCCCGTGAGCAGGGCCACCATGAGATCGTGATATTTCCCGAGAAGCCAGGCCAGAAGGCGGGAAAACAGGGCAATTCCCACACATGCCCCCGCCGCTACAACAGCAAGTCGAGGCCAAGCTTTCCGAAATCGGTCCGGGAACGCGTTTCGGTCTGGTGGTTGCCGATGCCGAGGGCCGCGAACTCGTGGCGATCGCGCCCACCGACCGGTTCATTCCGGCATCCAATACCAAGATGTTCACGGTGGCTGCCGCACTCGCTACCCTGCGCGCTCTCGACCAGCCCGATG
>JBBSAR010000622.1:0-2420 GCA_038252125.1 Desulfatiglandales bacterium | reverse complement strand
TTCCAGGATGATTTGCTCGAAACACTGCTGGATATAGTATGCTACGCAGCTTGAACCCCTATAGATTGGCCAAAGTCGAGAGTTAAGTGATTCGGGGTGTTAGGATGCCATACAATTGGACCAATGGAATGAAAGCGGTGGCTTCAAGGCTGACATATCCATTCTTGCATTGGGCGATCTTCATCTTCTCGCCTCCCATCCGTCTGAAAATCGGCCTAAATTGGATCAATCGATGGTAAAGACTTATGCACGTTATGTTGTTGCTTTGGTTATGTTGTGTGATTTGGTTCCTTCCATTTGATTCCCTTGTTGTTTTCCTTCTAATTCTCTGCCCGTTTGAATCTCCAATCCCATTCTGAAGTGAATATCTTTCCTTATAATTCCTGTAATTGAGAGAGAACGGAAAGAGTATTGCAGTTTCCTTTTAATTTATCTTCATTCATTTTGGTCCTTTGGTTTGTTTGGTTTATGTGGTTCCTTTCAAAGGAGGGCCAGGATGAAAAAATGTCCCTACTGCAAGACCCGATTCACACCTCACCCGAAAGCCGGTAAGCGCCAGATCACCTGCGGAAAACCTGTCTGTAAAGCCGCCCTGAAGTCAGACAACAACAGGAAGTGGCGGCGAAGGAACCCTGACAACTATCGCAATGACTATTCCCGTCTTAAAGATTGGCTTGAACAAAACCCGGGATACCTCAAACAGTACCGGGAAAAGCATCCGGAATATGTGGAAAAGAACCGGGAGGCACAGAAAGTGAGTGACAGGCGGAAAAAGCTCCATCTTGATATACAAGCCCAGTTGAAGGGACAAATCCCTGAGATCACTAACGAATTATGGGAATCTCGAAATCTTGATATACAAGCCCGGTTAGAAGTAAAACCTCTTGAAATAACTCTTGTTTTAAGTACGCTTCCCTGTCTTGATATACAAGTTCAGTTGGACAAAGCCTTACCTGTGGGGGAAAATGTCGCCATTTCTTGCAGGAGGTGACACCATGTACGGCAAAAGAATCCTCAATGCTTCACGGGTCCGCAAGATTCAAGGATCGTTCAGTTGGATCGACCATCGTTTTATCACCGGCGGGTTTCTTCGGAATCTGTCCGCCGTGGAGATCCTGCTCTATTTTTTCCTGGTGAGCGTTTCCGATCGCAACGGGATCAGCTTCTACCATGACGACAAAATCTGCAGTCTGATCAAGATTGGGCTCACTTCGCTGGGGGAGGCAAGAGACGGACTCATAAGCAAATCCCTTTTGGCCTACGAGCATCCCATCTACCAGGTCCTTTCATTGCCGCCGGAACCGGTAACACCTCTCACAAGGGAAGAGATCCTGCAACAGCAGCATGAAATGAAATCCCGACATATGAAAAAGATCCGGGAGGCACTCCAATGAACGAGGAACGCAACCAGGTCAAACTGCCTGATATTTACGAGCAATACTTTCTCTATCTGGAACATACCCGGGAAATCTCTCAAGGCCAGATCGCCAATGTACGAAGGGTGCTGACTTCGCTTTATCATTATCTTGAAAAGCATACAATCAGCCTTGCCGCCATGAAAATAGAACACCTTGATGCATTTATGCGCGAGTTCAAGGTAGCCAAATCAACCCTCCGGGTTTACCGGTATCATGTACGGGGATTTTTGAAGTATTTGTATGCTGAAAGAAAGATCATCGAAAAGGATCTTGCCGCCTTGCTGGTAGGCGCCCCTATGTTTGCCCATAAGAAACCGCCCAAATTCCTGCGGCCCCGGGAGCTGCAAAAACTCTTTTCAAGTCTGAAGCTTGAGACTCCTGTGGATATCCGGACGTATGCCACGATCCACCTCGCCTACGCTCTGGGTCTCAGACCCATCGAAATCAGCAGAATCACCCTCGATCATATCTCCTTTACCAGGGGGGAACTCACTATCAGGGAAAGAAAGACCAAAAAACCGACCATCCTGCCTTTACCCAAACAGAGTGTTAAGGCCATCGCCGCCTATGTTTTCAAGGCCAGGCCCAAAACAGATCTCAGGGCACTCTTTTTGACCCATTCCGGTTCACCCCTTAGGCCAGAGAGGGTGGCCGGAACCATGAAAAAAGCCATGGAAAAAGCCGGCCTTTCTTCTACAGCCTATTGGCTCAGGCATACCTATGCTCAGAACCTGCTGGCAGTAGGACGAAACATTTACGAGATCAAAGAAATGATGGGGCACCAAAATATTCAATCCACGCAGAGGTATCTCTATATCGATACTGAACGAATGTCGATTATGCCGAGCTCCGCATAATCGACATTATGCCGAGTTCCGGATTATGCCGAGTTGCTTGCCAGTCTCCTGTAGAAATTCCCGCCTTTCTTGCCCTGCACTATAAATCGATGCTTGCTTACTCGGCATAATCCTGCTGTCTTTTCCTTATTAATTTACTAACCCA
>JBBSAR010000621.1:0-2423 GCA_038252125.1 Desulfatiglandales bacterium | reverse complement strand
GGCATGCTCACGAAGAAAAGGGCGAAGCCCGCCAAGATCACACTCTTTATTCTCAATTTCATTTTGGATTCTCCTTTTTGTGGTCTGTTTTTACAGTCACGCATAAAAGTCTATGTTAATAATTTTTGAATGCCATGCAAGTATATTTGAAACAATACTTCTTAATCATATTTATAACTAATGCAATAATTATGCCGAAAAAGTATTGAGATTGGACGAATTTAAGTGCTATGAATATCAAAGTGTTGAGTCATTGTGTTTTACTCTTGCGTTGGAGATCGGGATCTTAAAGAGGATGCAGCTTACGAAACCGAAATTTGAATTACAATTCTGGTAATCCGGCACGGATAATTTTTGGCAAGTGCAGCTTAAAGATTCTCAGTGGTTGCTGTTTTGCCAATCCCCAACCTTCTTGCTTTCAATGATCAGTTTTTTCCGCACTATGACCGTCAGCTCAACGCGTTTCTATGATTAAAAATAATCATCATTTTTGGTTTTTCTTTACCACAAAAAATAATAAGGGTCAACCCAAATTTTGAAAAACAGAGATATTTTTCAAAATATTAGTTTCAGGTACATTTTAATGAATCTATATAGTACGTATAAATAAGTATAAATTAGTGTTTATGAGAACTATGATGGATTGAAAAATTTATTCTTGGCCCATTAGTTCGGGGTTTTACCAAATATACCAACAGCCAAATTGGAATAATCCAACAGAATACCGAGCAGTCAAAATCCAATCAGGAAAACAGGGCGTTAACCAAGCCATGCTTGTTTCATGAAAGGAACTTATCATTCTGAAGGGAAAACGAGGTCTCCAGAATGGAGATCAAGTTTGTTTCTCGGTTCGTATCCGATGGAAAATCCTCAGTGGAAAGATCAGCCCGAAAAAAGGGATCATATAGGTGGCGGCAAGGGTGGGTTCCAGATGACCGAAAAACTCCGATGCGAAAACAATGACGAGGACGTTGTTGATGTTTCCAAAGGTGATGGCCGCTGCCAACTGGTTGCCGAGGGAGGACTTATAATGCGAAAGAATGCCGATGATCACGTAAATGGCGCCCAGGATGATGGAGATGGAGGTCGCTTCCAGGATGGTTGCCGGGTTCTGTCGAAAGAAATCGGAATATTTGGAGAACACGGCGAGATTGATGGTTGCAAAAATCATGAGGGAGACCGGATAGCGCATTGCCACGAGTTTGTTGAGCACCGACTGGGATAACCGTCTCAGAATTTCGGAGGCGACCGCCGGAACGAAAATAACCAGGGAAAGCATCTGGACCATTCTGCCGAGGGGGATGGCTACATCCTGACCGGCTAAAAACTTGACCAAGAAGGGAAGGGAGAAAGGCACAATCAAGGAGGAAATAACAACCATCACCAGAACCAGGGAACCGTTTGCGTCGACAAGACTCGCAATAAAGGGCGCCACCACCCCGGTGGAAATCCCGGTCAGGAGCAAGGCTCCTATGGCGTATGGGGGATAAAATTCCCGGAACAGATAATAGATGACGGCAGGGATCAGGAACATCTTCAGGAAAGAGAGCCAGATGACCGCGCGTCCGTGGGATTTCAGAATCTCCCATACGGATGCCATCTGGGTGGTGAGGAAACTCAGAAAAAGCAACAGCATCATGAGGTAGAGTGGAAAAGGCTGCAGGAAGGAAACCTGTTCGGGGAACAGGATTCCGGCGAACATGGAGGAGAAGATAACGAGCAGGAGAATCAGGTCATTGAGTCTGAACATGGGTTATCTAAAACAGATCCTCTTTTGGTTTTTCGTTATGGTTCTCCAAGGGTCTTGTAAAGATTATTTTATACAGATGTTCGAAGCCTTCAAAGCATGCGCGGCAGTCCCTGCCGGAACCGCACATGGTGTTTCCGGCATTGGTTTTGGCGGAAGGCATTTCTCGCAAAGCCACTTCGAATCCCGCCTCTTTGTACATGGATACCGCTTCACTCAAGCGCGGTTCGTTTGTTACGAACTGTTTCGTCCAGCCATCCTTTTCCATGGCTTCGATTATGCTCTCTTCCGATTCCGTCAAAAATCCTCCAATAAACGGATGGATTTGCCCGCGAGATATTCAAGGAGCGCGTTTCTCCGCAAATCCGGGCGAGGGAACAGTTCTGGCAGTCTGACAGGTTTACCCGATATCGCACCCAAAGAAGAATGACTTAAATTGTCAGAGCCATGTCGGATCTCGGAAACAGGTTCTTCAAATTGGTCCAGCACAAACTGGAAAATGGCATGGTCCAGGGTGAGAAGGTCTACATCAGGCTGAACATGGGAAGAAAAAAGGCCGAACCAAGCCTCTATCCAATGGTTGAGACGTTGTGTGATCTTTCCTGATGAGGCTGGCGATGTCAAAGGCAGGTCATCCAGAAAGCCTTTGGCGAGATCTTCATCGCCCAGCGCCTCT
>JBBSAR010000620.1:0-2431 GCA_038252125.1 Desulfatiglandales bacterium | reverse complement strand
CCACCTGCAAGGTCCTGGAATACTATGGGCCCGACTTTATTCATTTTTGCGATACGCTCACGGATTCGACCGGTGTGGCCGCCGACTTATCCGGGTTTATTGGACTTCAGCGGGAGATCAAGCAGAGGTTTCCTGAAGTCCGGATTATCCGGAGCATACCGATCCCGCGGGAAGGGGCGGCGCCGGGATACCCCTGTCCGAAACTGGCGCGGGAACTGGAGCCGTTTAGCGATCTCTTCCTGACGGATACCTGGTTGGGGAAGGAGCCCGTGGAGGGGTTTATCGGGATCACCGGGAAGACGGTCGATCGGGCCATGGCCCGATCCCTCGTCCTCCAGAGCCGTATTCCGGTTATTCTGGCAGGAGGTTTGTCCCCTGAAAATGTTCAGCGGATCTTGCTGGACGTGCGGCCCGCCGGGGCGGACAGTTGCACCTTGACCAACCGGGTGGATGACGGGGGAAATCCCATACGATTCCAGAAGGACTTTGACCTCGTGGAAACCTTTGTGGAAAGGGCCAGGAGGGCTGAAGAGACGCTGGGGGCCGAAAAAGAAGCCCTCCTGGCCAGGTTGGACAAACTCAGGGACGACCTGGAAGACCGGGAAAAGGCCCTGCCGGCCCATTCCGTAAGGCCTCACCAGATCATGGTTATCGAGGAGTTGGAAGAACAGATCGAATCCGTGGAAAAAGAACTCCTCGGTTACCGGGGTGTCTGAAAATCGGGAATCAGTATCCCAGGTTTTCGCCCACAAGTTTCACGTGGATGCGATCTTTGATCATATGCCCTTCGATGATGCTCCACATGTTGCAGATGCGCTGGGGCGATCGACAGTCTGAACACAACCCGGTTTTCACGCAAGGGGTGTCCATGTTGAGCCTTATGGTGTTTACGGGTCCGGCGTAATGCTTAACGCGGGACATGGCCGACTCCAGGTCGGGGGCTACCTTGTTCATGCCCACTACCAGAATGACCTTCTTCGGGCCGAATGTCATGGCAGCCACCCTGTTGCCCATGCCGTCCAGGTTCACCAGCTTTCCATCCAGGGTAATGGCGTTGGAACTTGCCACCATGAAGTCCGCGGTCAGTCCCTTTCTCCTCAGTTCCAGGCCTTCTTCGGGGGACAGGCCCTGTTGGTAGGGGTCGATGAGGTCAACGCCGGGCAGGGCGGCGATGGCCTCCCAGAGGTTCAGGCCTCCGGCCGTCATGGAACCGCATCGAAAAACGGTCGATCCTTCCGGAATCATGGATAGAATTTCTTCTTTGGCCTGCGCGGCGGTTGCGGCATAGCTCCCCGCCATTCTCCGTTTTTCAAGCCATTTGATGATTCCACCGGCCACCTTTTCGTTCCAGACCATTTGATGTGCATCCATAATCTTTACCTCCTGAATTTAATGTGCTCTAACTTTTGTGTAAACATCGAGAGATAACTTCTCTTCTTTTTTGACGGCTCTGACCAGTTCCTGCACGGACCCGGCTTTTCCAACGGGAATGATCATGCGGCCTCCTTCCTTCAACTTTCCTGAGATCCCGGGTTTCTGATCTTCCATTCCCTGTATTTATGGAGGTCTTTTTCCAGAAAAAAGATGCAGAAAATGAGTATCACGGTGTCGTCAATCTGCCCGATAAAAGGAATGAAATCAGGGAGAGCGTCGAAAGGGCTGAGGACGTAAATGATGCCCGCTAAAAAGACCAGGATGCTCCGGAAAGAAATATCCCGGTACTCACCCCTCCAATAGTCCTTCAGGAGGAGGGTCAACAGCTTGAAATCATCGAGGAGGCGGGTCCAGAGACCGATTTTTATGAGGCTGCCTTTTCCCATGCGGATACCTTTCAATTCGAGCTGAAGGCGGGTAATGTTCGGAAGATCTATTTCGGAGCCGCTTTACTCCGGGAGTAGTGTTCATTAGAGACCTCGGTGGTTATTCCAATACAAACTTTCCAACTTGTCATACATGAAAATATATGAGAAGAGTGATGGGGGTGTCAAGACCCCCATAAAAAATGAAGAAGAACTTGCGCCCTGATTTTATCCAAATCCGTCATTGCGCAAACATTAAGGGGTTAAAAGCGATAGCCGCAAGTCCGCCCGGATGCTAGTCGGACATCTTCCAAGTCCTCAGAACACAACGGAAAATGTATGCAGGCTTTCGGCCTGAATTTCGCGTTGTAGATTGCGCAACGGCCGGCGCTTGACAAGAATGGGCATCGGAACACGAAACGGCAGCAACTGGCACATTGCAGGCATTTTCCTTGCCGCTTGTTCAAGACGGAATGATATTCGGCGGACCTGAAATGAACCAGGAACTGCCGTCTGAGCTTCCCTTTTAAGAGTTTTGGAATATTAAATAACTTCATTAAATTATTAACCATTTGTTTTTCATTTATACCTCGATTCGGGCTGTATCGCCAAGCTGCCGTCATTCCCATCGT
>JBBSAR010000619.1:0-2437 GCA_038252125.1 Desulfatiglandales bacterium | reverse complement strand
CCCACCGGGGGTTCGAATCCCTCCCCCTCCGCCAGTCAGTGCCATGAATAACATTGGAACAATTGTCGCCGTCGTCGCATTCGCGGTGGTCTTTGGCCTGCTGTGGAAGCAGGGTCAATTGGCCCGCTTTTCTCGTTTTATCGGGGATACCCGTGAGGAGTTGCGCAAGTGCACTTGGCCAACTCGAGAAGAGTTGGCCGGTCACACCGTCGTAGTTTTTGTTGCCATCGGACTCTTGGGTCTATTCACCGCTGCCGCGGATCTGGTCCTTGCCCAGTTTGTCCGAATTCTTGCGTCCCTCTGAGACTGATTATGAAGCACCAGTGGTTTATCGTTCATACTCTCTCGGGACAGGAGATGAAGGTCAAAGACAGCATCGAGAAGCGCATACCGGCAGAGGAGATGGGCGACTACATTCGCGAGATATTGGTTCCGATGGAAAAGGTTGCCGAGGTTCGGAACGGAAAAAAGTCAGTAACTAACCGCAAGCTATATCCCGGCTACGTCTTCATCGATCTGGCACTCTATGATGAAAGCAGGAGGGTATTGGAGCGGCCGTGGTATTTTATCAAAGAGACGCCCGGGGTGATTGGATTCGCAAGCGGCGATCCGCCGTCGGCCTCGTCCAACGAAGAAATCGAGCTGATTAAGGCGCAGATTTCGGATTCGGAAGACAGTGAGCGTCCGAGGGTAAATTTCTCGGTAGGCGAAACTGTGAAGGTCAACGATGGTCCATTTCTCAATTTCGAGGGGGTCATCGAAGAGATGGAGCCTGAAAAGGGCAAGTTGAAGGTTACTGTGAACATTTTCGGACGGAACACTCCTGTGGAACTTGAATATTGGCAGGTTGAGAAGAAGTGATTTCGAAACGAACCCCTGAGACGGCAAATCCAAATTTCCTATGGCGAAAAAAGTTACTGGTCAAATCAAGCTTCAGATTCCGGGCGGACAGGCTAATCCCGCCCCTCCGGTTGGCCCTGCATTGGGCCAGCACGGCGTGAACATCATGGGCTTCTGCAAAGAGTTCAACGCGGCCACCAAAGATGCGGCAGGAATGGTGATCCCCGTCATCATCACCGTATTCCAGGACAAATCGTTCACCTTCATATTGAAGAGCCCGCCGGCGTCTGCATTGCTCAAGAAAGCTGCCGGAATCGCCTCCGGTTCAAAGGTTCCAAACAAAGACAAGGTCGGCAAGGTGACCAAGAAACAGATTCTGGAAATCGTGAAGCTCAAGATGAAAGATCTGAATGCTTTGAACGAAGATGCGGCTTCCCGCATGGTCGCGGGCACAGCGCGGAGCATGGGGATCGATGTGGTCGGTTAATCAACTCGCGGGAGAGCTCACGCTCGATACTACCGCAACGCAAAATGCCAAAAAAACAAAGTAAACGGTTTCGTAAGGCCCTCGAGATGGTGGACTCGTCCAAGTCCTACCCCCTCAAGCAGGCGGTGGAAGTTCTCCTGAAATTCCCCAAGGCTAAATTCAATGAGACGGTAGAAGTGTCCTGCAAACTGGGTGTTGATCCAAAGCAGTCGGACCAGATGGTCCGCGGGACAGTTCCGTTGCCACATGGGAGTGGCAAGACTGTGCGAGTCTTGGTGTTCGCAAAACCCGGTCCTGGCGCGGATGCCGCCACCAAGGCGGGTGCCGAATTCGTCGGTTTCGACGACATGATCAAGAAGGTGACCGAAGGCTGGGCAGACTTCGACGTTGCGATCTCGACCACAGAAGCCATGGTTGAGGTTCGCAAATTGGGCAAGGTTCTCGGGCCCCGTGGTTTGATGCCGAATCCCAAAACCGGCACTGTGACTGACGACACCGCGAAAGCCGTTCGCGAGGTCAAGGCTGGCCGTGTGGAATTCAAAATCGATAAAGCTGCGAACATTCATGTTGTTGCTGGTAAGGGTTCGTTTGCAGCTGACCAGATTTGCGAAAATGCCCGGGCGGTGATTGAGGCGATAGTGAAAGCTAAGCCGTCCAGCGCCCGAGGAACGTTTCTTCAACACTGCTCCATATCTCTTACAATGAGTCCGGCTGTTTCGGTTGATCTCCGGGAGTTTTCGGCGGCCTAATCTTCAACGAACACAAAACATGCGCGCTGAAAAAACCAACATCGGGAAGGAATACCTTTCCCGTCTCAATTCCTCGCCTTTCTTCATCGTTGTCGATTACACCGGTTTAAAGGTCGCTCCATTGACGGAGCTTCGCCGACGGCTGCACAAAGCTTCCGCCGAAGTCCATGTCGTAAAAAATTCGATCTTCCGGGTGGCCGCCAAGGAATCTGGAATCGCGGACCTCGCGGGCCAGCTCGCCGGACAGATTGCGATCGTTACCGGACAAAAAGACGTCACTGCCGCGGCCAAGGTCCTCAAAACCTTCGTTTCGGAGTTTGACAAGCCCAAGGTCAAGTTTGGCTTCCTGAACAACAAGCGT
>JBBSAR010000618.1:0-2449 GCA_038252125.1 Desulfatiglandales bacterium | reverse complement strand
TACGGTACGTGGAGTCCGGCAAAGAAGGGCTTGAATCGGAAGAGGCCGTCAAGACGTCCATTTTTCGAACGGGGCCGGGTATTATTCTTGGCGCCATTACTTCCGTCTGTGCCTTTTATTCCGTGTTGGGATCAGATTTCGTCGGCCTTTCCGAACTGGGTCTCATCGGGGGAACGGGGGTCCTGTTATGTCTGATCTCCATGATGACCGTTCTTCCTGCCATGTTGTTAGTCGCGGGGAAAAAGAAGCTTTTTCCATCCTCCACACCGAGGGTTTCGGCCATGCCCTTTTTGGAGCCTCTCCTTAAAAAACCCGGCAGACTCATCCTGATCCTGGCAGTCATCAGCCTGGCCGGTCTTCCAGGCCTTTTCAGAGTAAGATTCAGCTACAATCTTTTGGAACTGCAGGCCAGAGGTCTTGAATCCGTAGAATATGAAAAAATTCTCATGAATTCTTCAGGAGAGTCCACCTGGTATGCCATTCTTACGGCAAACAGTCTGGAGGATGTAAAAAGGCTTACGAAAAGGGTGGAAGTCATGCCCACAGTAGATAAAGTGGAAAGTATTTTTGATTTCTTTCCTCAGCAACAGGCTGCAAAGTCCAAATTGTTTCAGAAAGCGGCAACGGCCCTTGAGCCGGTTATGGAGAACGGTCCCGTGACGAAGGGGCCTGATGCGGAGAGTTTGATCAAAACCCTTAGCGGGCTTTCCTTTGCTTTCGAAACTCTGGAAGAGCAATTGTTTGCCTCCGGGTCTACAGGAGAAATTTCCCGGATTGATCAGATTCTAAAAAATATCCATTCCGCGCAGAACCTTCTCCAGGGGGATAAGAAAAGGGTCGCGCTGCTTGAAGCGATGCAAAAGGGCCTGGTGCAGGATCTGACCAACTCACTGAATAAACTTATCAAATGGCTGAAAGCGGGAAAGATGACGCCTGGCGATCTTCCCTCTTCGCTCAAGGATTTATACATAGGAAAGGACGGTAGATATCAGATCAAGGTAATTCCCAAAGAGGATGTATGGGACTTCAGCAAGCTGAACCGCTTTGTGACCGAACTGAGAAAAGTCGATCCTGAAGTAAGCGGCGTTCCGGTGGGAGTTCTTGAATCGGCCCGTCTCATGCACAGGACTTTTCTCTCCGCCGCTGCACTGACCATTGCCCTGGTAACCATTATTCTGTGGCTTTATTCCCGATCCTTTCTGTATATTTTTCTTACCATGCTGCCGCTCGGCGTCAGCATATTATGGTTGCTTGAAATCATGGGCTGGTTTAACCTTCACTTCAACCTGGCAAATTTTTTTGCCATTCCGATCCTCATTGCCATCGGTGTTGACGGAGGGGTACATCTTTTCGCACGTTGGCGAGAAATTCGGAATCCCTTGAGTCATCATTTTGGAGAAAAACCCGGAGGTCTTTTCAACACCAGCACGCCGACCGCTGTGGCACTGAGCTTCGCCACAACCATGATTGGATTCGGAGGACTGCTATTCGCCCATCACCGAGGCATGGAAGGGCTGGGAGCGGTTATGGTCATAGGGTCCTTTACCGGTATGCTGGCATCTATCCTGGTACTGCCTCCTGTCCTGAAACTCTTTGAAAATTTTAAAAACAATGGATAGTCATTTTTCCATACCCAAAAAAAGGGAATCGCTCATGGGAAAGAAAAGATTGCATAAATGGGAGCTGGCCTTTCTATTTGCCTGGATCGCCGGCTTCACGGTTTGCTGGAATGCACCTCCAGTCTCTGGAAAGGCTCTTGATTTTGCGGTGATTCAGCCCGGGCAACCGGGCAATCCGCTTCAAGCCCAACCGGTCATGGATGCCCTGGCGCTTTATGTACAGAAAAAATTGGGCAACGCTGTTTCCATCAAGGGGCATTATTTCAACAACCTTGAGGAGGCTCTCCAGTTTATGGAAAAGACTCCACCGGTATGGGGTATTGTGCGGCTTGGTTTCTATTCCGATGAAGCCCAACATTTCGGCATGGTTCCCATTGCTTCCACCCTTCCCGAAGGCGCCGCAACCGATCAATGGCGCCTCGTTGCCAACAAAAGCGGCCCCGACAACTGGCGAAATCTGAAAGGCCGGGTTCTTGGAAATATGCTCTTCGAACAAAACGCGGCGGCGTGTCTCCTCTTTGATGAACCCGTTCAAAAGTTGCCCTTTCAACTGCAGGGGACCTACCGCCCCCTGCAATCGTTGCGGCAGGTGGCCGATGGGAAGGCGGCGGGCGCCGTTTTGGACAGCGTCCAGTATAAGGCAATCAAGACCCTGGACCTTTTTGAAAAATTAAAAATCATCCACACCTCGCGGGAACTGCCTTCAGACCCTGTGGTATGGTTCGGAAAGCCAGACCAGTGGACCGACAGCCTTTCCAAAATTTTGTTAGGCATGGCGGAAGATCCGGAGGCCGCATCCCTGCTCCGTCTGCTTCAAACCAAGGGGTTTG
>JBBSAR010000617.1:0-2463 GCA_038252125.1 Desulfatiglandales bacterium | reverse complement strand
CGCACCTATGCGCAAACAGAAAAATACCTCAAAACCAAAAGCGACAGCGGCCTCCCCGATTCCGCCAAGAGAATCCTTCGAGACAATGCCGACGACAACCGTGAGCGCAGAGCGCTTTTGACCCATCTTCTGAGCGACATGCTCACCGAAGCATCCTGGTTCGCCGTCGGGCAGGAACTCAAAGTCAAGGCTTCCGCCCCCGGCGCCTGCCTGTATGAGGCCCTGGAATACCTGATCAGCAATTCCTTTTCCACGATGGGTTACCTCAAGTATCTCCACTCCGATCCGCTCAAGGAAATCTATGCGGTCCTCCAAAGCAATGATGTCTCCCAGCTTACCCTTGCCCTTAATCTGGATGAAAACAACCCCCAGGCCATGGAAGATCTCCGCAACTATGTGGAACTCAGTGTAATGAAGCACCATGCCATCGTGCTTCATGACGTTATCACGAAAAGGTATGCAATACGGCCCTATGGCTGGCCGGATATGGAGGTTGTTCTTCTGGTGGCGCAACTGGTGGCGCTGGGAGAGATCAGTCTCAGAATGGAAGGAGCAACCCTGCCACCGGATAAAGTTTATGAGAATATAAAAACCCCTGCCAAATGGCGAAAGATCACCATCCATAAACGAAAAACCTCCGATCCAAAGGCGCTTCAAGACGTACGGCAGCTTGGAAAAGATGTATTCGCGGAGATGGGTCCGGATAACGAGGATGATCTCTGCACCTTTTTGAAGGAAAAGCTCAGGTCCTGGGAAACCGCTCTCAACAGTTTCAAACCGCTTGCTGATACGGGTGAATATCCGGGAAAAGAGGAGATCACTGAATCGCTGAGCATCATCAAGCCGCTTTTGGCCTTTGAAGAAAGCTACAAATTCATCGCCAAATTCAATGATTCCAAGAATGACCTGCTGGACCTCTCCGACGAATTCCACAACCTGGAGCAGTTTTACCGGAACCAAAGGCCCACATGGGAGAAGCTACGAGTGGCCTATCAGAAGTTTCAGTTGAACCGCCTGGAACTGGAACAGAATGAAAAGGCCGCCCCGTGCTTGAGACGAATGCGCGAGATCCTAAAGGCCCCGGCCCCCTATGCGATGCTTTACGAGGCGGAAGGACTCATTCTGACCACGAGCCAGTTGAACAAGGGATTGATTGACGAATGTCGGGAAAGGGTCACGGCCAGGATTTCGGTTTTGCTGGATGAGGTCAGAAAAGAGTTGGAGGCCGTATCCTCAGAAGGCAATATACGGGTTCAATGCATCAATCCTTTGGAACGACTGCTGGAACAGGCCGAAAAACAGGAAAGCATTGCACATCTGAATCAGGCCGAGCAGGAAGCGGTGAGGGCTCTTGATGTGGCGATAGAAAGAATTGAAGCCTTTATCAGTATGCCTCCGGTACAGGAAAAAACTGCCAATGAACCACCGGTGGAAAAGGCGAAGGTCAGCGTAAAGCCAAGGTGTATTGTAAAACCGGCGGAACTGGTTGGCAGTACATACCTTGAAACTACGGATGATGTTGATAAGTTCTTGAGGGAACTTCGGGAAAAGATGGAAAAGGCAATAGAATCGGGACAGCGTATACAAATCCGGTAAAAGCATTTAACCACGAATTACACGAATGACGCGAATTAAAAAGCGAGATTGGGCGTAGGATATGTTGTCCTGAACAAACGGGTCCGCGGAATGAGGGAAACTTCTCTGGAGATTTGCAGAAGAAAAAAACATTCGTGTAATTCGTGGTATTCGTGGTCAAAAAAAAGGAGGTTGCCATTATGTTTTCACCTGATCATTTCCGTGTTAATGAGGCATGGATAGTTCTGAGAGCCAATGAAGAATTTTTATTTGTAAAAGATGACCCTTACGATATTTATGTGCTCATGGATGCTGCCAGCACCTACATATTTGAACATGTGTCAATAAAAGTAGTAGATGAAGCCCCGCAGGAAAAGGACGTTAAAGCCCTATTTAAAGCAGCATGGGCGGCAAAGAAACAATGGGCTGAAAAGCTTATCATTACGGAGAATTCTCCTGTTGAAAATATCTTCAAAAGGGAGGCTGAAAAAAATGGTCTCTTGGTTGAAATCGTTCCGTTGTCTGATCTGGAGCCAATTGTGGGAGATTTGAAGGAGTCTTTTCAGTCGGATTTTATGGGCAGGAAGACATAGACTCGGCAGCTCCCACGATAACCCCCAACCACGAATCTATCGAATTGCACAAATGCAGAGGAATGGTTTTTCTTACATTCAAAAATGAATGGGGTATGTGTTTAAATGAACGTAAAGAAGGAATTTGAAGAAGATTTACAAGATTTTATTCGGGGGGACTGGCATTTTGATAAAAAATCAAAAGAGTTTGCTGAAAAAATGGCGCTTTTCATGTTTGGATTTTTCGAATATCTCAAGAAACAAAAGTTGTCGGAATCAACACAAAACAAGCATGAAAGCAATTGTCAGCTTATTG
>JBBSAR010000616.1:0-2477 GCA_038252125.1 Desulfatiglandales bacterium | reverse complement strand
TTTTGGGTGCAATCGGGCGCAATTCGGTGCATGTTCGGGCAGTTCCCTAACTTATTCCGTTTTTCATAAACCGCTTATTTTCAGCGATTTAGATGGAGGCGGAGGAGGGAATCGAACCCTCGAATGACGGTTTTGCAAACCTGTGCCACCCTTGGTAAATCAACATTTGCGAGGTTGGGGATTGTTAAAGCAAAAGAGAAAAGGTATTTTGATCCCATGAAAGAGTTGAATTACGCGATACAGGATTTCAAAAACGGTTTCAGGGTCTATATCGGAGATGGACGTTACCGTAAAGCAGCAACAAAGCCAGCAGCAGAAAAAATTGTCGAAGAAATCAAAATGGCGCGGGCCATACGCGGTAAAGAAATGGCTCAAATTTCAGCACCCATACTGGCTGAGCTGTTGAAACAGCAAGAGCGATGCCTTGACGCTGGGACCACCTTGCAGCATGCGGTAGACCACTGGCTGCCAATTTACATTGCAAAGTCAAAATCTCTACCCCTCGTGGATGCGGTGGACGAATACCTTGCAGAAGTGAAGGGCAGAGTGAAACCCCCGACCCTTCGCGATAAGAATCAACGACTGAAGGCTTGGGTTGCCGCGCAAGCAGCGAAGGACATAAAGGTGATCGACGCCTGCGAAGTAGAACTTTTACGCGGTTATTTGAACGACGAAAGGGACCGAACCTCCGACCGAAATCACAAGAATGTCTGGGCCGTTATTTCCGCATTCTGCACCTGGTGCGTCATGCGAGAATACCTTGCGGAGAATCCGTGCATAAAGATTGATACCTACACAGGAGGGGAGAATGACGAAATCGCGGTTTTTCTACCCCATCAGGCATCGGCCCTGCTGAAAATCGCCGTCACGAACTACAACCGAGAAATCCTCAGCTACTTGGCTCTATCTATGTTTGGAGGACTCCGGCCGCACGAGTTCATTACCCAAGACAAGACCGGCGCGTGGCAGCATCTCGACTGGAAAGCAATCGGCAAGGACATCGTAAAGGGCAGAAAACTTGGAAAAACCCGACAAGCCAGGCGCGTGCCGGTCGGAGATACGCTCCAGAAGTGGATCCAGTTCATTCGCACAAAAGAAGGCGGGGATCTCTCAGGCCCAGTGGTGTCTAACTATTCATTCTACCAGCGCTTCCGTCGTTGGAAGCGCGCCAGTGTTCCCGAGTCGATTGTGATCGAAAAAGACGTGCTCCGACATTCTTATGGAACCTATCGAGTGATTGAACTCGGTGAAGTTGGGAAGGTCGCTTTGCAGATGGGAAACAGTGAGGGAACCGTGCGAGATCACTATCTGAACGGTGAGAGATCTGAGGAAGAAGCAGACGAATACTGGTCTTTGACTCCAGATGTGGTGATGAAAGCCTGATTAGAAAATGAAAAAAGAAAGCTGACGCTTAACTTTTTCCGTGACAAGAAGACGGGATTTCAGTAATGGTGGCGTGCGTCCCGCGTGTGCGGAGTTGCGTCGGAGACCCAAATGTTTTGCCGCTGGAGGGCCTGCGTTACAGAGTGATTATGTCGGAAAATGCCCTGCCTGTTGGTCTACAGGAATTCCAGAGCCCCGATGCACGGCCATGGCACCAACTACGAGGCTTTAGTGTCAAAGTGGTGGTTGGTGAACATGGACACGCAGAAAATCACTCTTGAAAAAGAAAACAACGACCAAGAAACACCGCGAGCCGCTAGATCTAATGGACAAAGCGGAAGCCGCCGAATATCTGGGCATCTCCACCCGCTCGGTTGACCGTCATTCGAGCCCTAAGTATCGTGGAATCAAGCCATTGACAAGGTGCAAGGTCGGCGGACTCGTCAGATTTGATCCCGCTGATCTGGATGCATTTGTGGTGCGCTTCTTAAACCCTGCTCGAAATCCAACACGAGGTTTGTCTGCTAGGCAATAAGAAGGACAGATTGTGAACCCATCTGGTGATTATCCGGATGGGTTTTTCTAGATCGAGGCATTGGTTCCAAAGTTCACTCTCCATTCTGGATGCGGCGGTTATGCGGATCGTCGTGTCAGATCTCTCAGTCCAAGATCCCACTGCGAAATACACACTGCGATCCGTGCCCGGTTTGTTCTCGGGTCTTCAGCTCCTCTGCACCGAGTATGTGGGATTTAAAGCCATCGACCCTTCGGTCGATATTGGGTTCGGCATCGCTGCGGAGTATGAGGCAGGGGTGCAAAGTTTCCGGTAGATGTGTATCCAGAAGTCTCATTGAATTTTCGTCAGGTAGTGTCGGGCTGGTTCCGGTTGATACTCAAGCTCGCGGGACTTTCCGATAATGTTCCCTTCGGGTTCCAAGAGAATCAAGGGCATCGCCTCGCCTTCTGCGATGTGCATGGCGATATCAAGCAGCAGGATGGCAGCTCGTTTCCAAGGGTCCTCCCCCAAGGCAGGAGCCGCTGGAGTGACAGCTCCGCCGAGCTGGGCCTATCCCACCCGCCGAGCACTTCGGCCG
>JBBSAR010000615.1:0-2485 GCA_038252125.1 Desulfatiglandales bacterium | reverse complement strand
GGAAAACGTCGCCGCCTTCATGACGGAAGGGAAGAAGGTTTCACAATACCAAAAGGATTCTGTTCTCACCACATTGGACGCATTCAGCCGTGAACAGTATCCATCCATTAAAGAGCAGTATCACCTTGAAATCCCTGAACTGAGCAGACAAGAGTTTCTTTCTTTCGTGGGCGCCGGACAGGCATCCCTGCTTCACCTCGCGGATTATATTCACAGCAAGATGCTGCCGGCAATGCAATCCCGTGTCGCTTCTCTCCGCCATTCCTATGCCACCGCGGAACCGCCGGAAAGAGAAAAGATGGAAAAACAGGTGGCGGAGCTCAACCTTATTGATTCCGAACAAATATACAAGCACTACCTGAAGAAAGATGGACGGGATGAAATCCCGACTATTTTCACCCGGGAACAGGATGAACAAATCCCGGAATTGTTGAAGCTTACCCCACTGGACCTCATAGCGCGACTTTCACAGTTTCGATCCGCCTATCGAGTCACACTTAACCTGACCAATCTCCAGGTAGAGGACGTCATTGAGTTGCTTTACGAGTGTGAAGGGGCTATCACCCGATTGGAGATTTTCAACCTCAAGGACTATGCCGAGGGGAAGACAGAACATATTGCGGATATCAATGACCTTCAGCAGGCCATAAACCAGGGAAATGTCATCCATCTTAAGCGCATCATCAGAAAAACGATCGATAAAATCGAAACCTCTCAACAACCGGACCGAAAGGACAGGGTCCATGCCCTGGACGTTATCCTTCACGACATCGCCACGCTCAGGGACTTCTATAAGAGAACTCCCCTGAAGGCCAGGATCGGCAGCGACTCGACCGGGAGATCACCCAGAATTCATGGAATGGGCCTGGCCGTCAAAAGCACGCTTCCCCTTCGCACCAAAAGGGAAATAAAGGAGACACTGGGAAAATCCCGCGACATCATCCCGGTCAGGTTGCCAGTGCTCAAGAGGATTACCTTTTCTTCGCGCATGGGCTCCGGTCGCCCCTTGAATAGTCTCTACCAATTTTTCCGCCAAATGCCTTATCTGGATAATCTCCTCGGACGGGTAAAACTGACGGACTGGCTGGTTCTGGAATCGGCCACCCGTCTTGACAACCGGGGAAACATCGTCACCCTTGGCGGCGTTCAAAAATTTTCCGACAACGGGCTTCGGCTGCATGAAATGCCGGAGGGAAAAAACCAACTCGGCCTCTCCTGGAAATATTTAAACACGGGCCTCAAAAACGGACTCAAGGCATTTATCGGCTTTGTCCCCGCCTTCACCACATTTTTTCTCACAAAAGACTGGTGGGTGCTTTCTTATCTCGGCGCCTTCATCTGGTTTGGAATCACGGGGCTCAGGAATATTCTTCAATCGGTGTTGGGAGGCGGGGGAATAAAGAGATCGCCGGTCCTTCGCTGGAATGATTATGTAAGTTGGGAACGGCTCACCGATTCCCTTCTTTATACCGGTTTTTCAGTACCCCTACTCGATTACGTGGCAAAAACCCTGATCCTCGAAAACGGCTTCAATATCACCATAGCCACGAATCCGGTTGCCCTCTATACGTTCATGGGTCTCACAAACGGCATCTATCTCTCCAGTCACAACCTTTTCAGAGGACTGCAGAAAGGGGCCGCTTTGGCAAACTTTTTCAGAAGCATCCTGTCCATCCCCGTTGCCGTTGCATTGAATGCCGCTGTCGGTGGGATGTTGGGAACGGCGGGGGTCTTGAACATCGACGATATCCTCCAGAAGTGGGCGGCCGTTATATCAAAAGGGGCCTCAGACCTGGTGGCCGGAGTCATAGAAGGAACTGCCGACCGCTACCAGAACATACGAATGCGCATGCGGGATTACAGAACAAAGCTTACCCAGATTTTCGACGTATACGCCAGACTCGATCTGATTTTCCCTCAAATGAACACGATGGATCTGCTTAATTCTCCGGAACGGCTTGATTCGACCGCAAGAGGGGAAGTAGAGGATCTCAATAACATCATGATCATCAATGCCCTTGATCTTCTTTATTTCTGGCTGTACCAGCCCAGAGCGAGAAGCGCCCTGAAACTGCTCATGGCCGGCCTTACCGAAGAAGAAAAAGAGATCCTCAAAGCCTCCCAGATGGTCCTTTCAAGGGAAAAGAAAATCAGTCTCCTGTTTGTGGATGGCCTCGTTGGAAAAAGTTTTTCTCGGGCACTCTCTTTTTATCTGGATCGATGGCAGGAGTATGTGTCTGCCATGAATAAGTTGAAATGAATCTGGAGGGACCCCCGCTTTCGCGGGGGCGACGGTCTTTGGAAATCACCAATCAGTTCCAACAGCTTCCGGGTCCATAACCGCTTCCGGGACCACCCTGGTTCGGATAAAATCCCCTTCCGTGTCCTCTTCCATTAAAGTGGTATTGCCTTTTCAATTTCGAGAAACTTGATAGCAATGGCCGTGCCAGAACCGTAGCCCGGGTGTAACCTGAAGGAATCACGT
>JBBSAR010000614.1:0-2501 GCA_038252125.1 Desulfatiglandales bacterium | reverse complement strand
CGCAATCAGCGACGGCCTCTTGGTTTCAGCGCGCGCCTCTTGAATGGCTTTTTCAATGGCTTCAAGATCGTTGCCGTCCAAAACTTCCTGAACATGCCAGTTGTAGGCGCGGAATCGCTCTTTTCGATCCTCCGTAAAAGCGATGTCCGTAGGTCCTTCTATGGTAATCCGGTTGTCGTCATAGAGATAGATGAGCTTGCCGAGAGCAAGATGACCGGCCAGAGACGCAGCCTCATGCGTCACGCCTTCCATCAGGTCGCCGTCACTCACAATTCCATAGGTGAAATGATTGACAATTTCCAATCCCGGTCGATTGAATTTGGCAGACAGAAACTGTTCCGCCAGCGCCATCCCCACTCCGCCGGCGAAACCCTGACCCAGTGGTCCCGTCGTAATTTCCACCCCCGGCGTCAGGCCGTATTCCGGATGACCGGGCGTTCTGCTTCCCCATTGGCGGAATGCTTTCAGATCCTCCAGGCTCAGGTCATATCCCGTCAGGTGAAGGAGGCTGTAAAGGAGCATGGAACCGTGGCCGGCGGAAAGGACAAAGCGATCTCTGTCCTCCCATTCCGGATCAGCCGGGTTGTGCTTCAAAAATCGCGTCCACAGGATATAAGCCATGGATGCCGCTCCCATGGGCAGGCCGGGATGGCCTGAATTTGCCTTTTGAACAGCATCCGCCGAGAGCATCCTGATGGTGTTGACGCTCAGCTCGTCCAGTTTCGATGTCATGTTATCTCAAACTCCTTTCCTAAAATTGGGTGAATTACATTTTTAACTTTCTCCCGGCCCCCATCCTTTTGAGAATTGCAGGAATAAAAAAAGAAAAAACGAAAAGCGCCAGGGCAAAAAAGACTTCCGGTGAAACAAGCTGCTCCCATTTACCAGAAGCCCAAACATTTTTCAATGTTGCACTCAAAAAAGTAATAATAAAAATCGAAACAGGCACCCCCAGGCCCGTCCCCAGAAAATAATCCCGGAAACGGACTCGCGTAACGCTGAAACCGTAGTTCATGGGCGTAAATGGGCAGTTGAGAAGCCTTACGTAAAGAACCGTCACGAACCCATTGGTTTCTATGGCGTTATCGTATTTTTCCAGCCTTCCGCCGATCAGGGATGCAACCAGATCTCTTCCCAGCGACCTTCCAACGGCAAATGCCAGACAGGCGCCTGCCACCGCCCCCATCCACCCGCAGAAAAAACCCCAGGACACTCCGAAGAGCGTTGCGGACAAGACAATCATGATGCTGGCCGGAACAAACAGGCATATGGCTATTGCTTCGAAGGCGATGAACACTGCCGGCGCCCACAGACCGCACGCCCGCACAAGACGTCCAAGGACTTCCGGGGTCACTGTTTCTTTTAAGGAGGTGAAACGGAAAATCAGAATTCCGGTAAGAATAAAGATGGCGAGAAGGACAAACTTGATGATTGCCGTTCTTGAAACAGCACCTGTTTTAAAAATGCTTCTCAAAAAAGATCGCTTTGTCGGGTCTGTCACATCTGCCCTCGCATCGTCGCCCAAAGCATCCCCACATATTCGTGTATGGCGCGGGTGGAGTTGTCCAGGGCGTTGGAATCCGGAAAAAAATCGTCCGGCATCAGGGGTGCTTGCGCTCTGCAGGTGGGACCGGCCGGAGCCGGGACAGGCGCCATTCCCATTTTCCTGAAAAGGCCCATGGAGCGGGGAAGATGGGTTGCGGATGTCACCAGGACAAAAGGGTGATCTCCAACGATAGCTTTAATCATCCTGGCCTGATCTTTTGTATCAAGGGAGTTCTTTTCAAGGATTAGATCGTCGGGGTTCACTCCCAGAAAACGGGCCACATCCGCCATCCCCCGGGCTTCCGGAACCGGATCATAAGCCCCTCCCCCAGACAGAACCAGCCTGCTTCCGGGGTTCAGCCAATAGATGCGAATGCCTTCAAGCAGACGAATGAGGGAATCCCCGTACAACCTCCCCGGAACGGGAATGGAAGGATGGGAGTTGTGACCGCCACCTAAAACCACCACATATTCGATATTCTTCTTTTTTTCCAGAGTTCCACCGTTTGACGATCCATCCGCAAACGCCTCGTATCTGCCATTCAAAGGCGCATTAATCATCCGCGAAACAGGAGGATAGCTGAACAACGTCAGAAAAACCAGCCCCACGGTCGTAAGGACTTTTCCGACGGTCTTCCTTCTGCCTCGCCACAGAAGGAAAAGCCCCACAAAAGAAAGAAACAAGCAGAACGGCAGCGGAAGGAAAAAGGGGGCTATGATTTTTTTCAACAGAAACATGTTATCCTATTCAAATTTCCCGGTTGCGGATCTTGGATTCAAACATCCTCCCTCAAAGGCTGCCGTCGAGAGAGAACCGCCATCTGCAAAACATCTCTTTTGGATGTGGGTCCGGCGGGGCAAAAAGGCAGTCGGTCCGGATGCGATCGTCCACCACCCTGGCAAAACCCTCATATTCGCCCCTGTGCATATCTTTGCAGACAAATTCCCCAAGCCCT
>JBBSAR010000613.1:0-2511 GCA_038252125.1 Desulfatiglandales bacterium | reverse complement strand
GTTCCTGGGTCCATATGCAGGAAAGAGATGCCGCGACGGCAAAGGCCAAAGACCTGGTGAGGATGGGGGTTTCGAAGGCGGCCTTTCTGGAACCGCAGACGGATATCGAAGCATCCATCAACCCGAGGGTTCTGGTGATCGGCGGCGGCGTCGCCGGTCTGACGACCGCTGAAACCCTGGCTGGAATGGGGCTTGAGGTGGTACTGGTTGAAAAAGAGACGGAACTGGGCGGTTTGTTGACGAAAATCAACCGGATTGCGCCCCATGGCGACGAGGCTTCAGCGACAATAGCCGAGCTTATCCGGTCGGTTGCCAGCAGAGCAAATATATCCGTTTATCTTGGCGCAAAGGTGCAGGATGTGACAGGGTATATCGGGAATTACGAAATTACCCTCAGGACCGACGACGATAAGACCGTGCAGGAGAACGTGGGTTGCATTGTGGTGGCTACCGGCGCCGTCCCGCTTGTTCCGGAAGGGTTGTATGGATATGACGGCAACAAAGTCATTACCCAGATGGAACTGGAGAAAAGGCTGAAAGAGGGACCGGTGGCGGTAAAAACGGTCGTGATGATCCAGTGCGTGGGAGCCCGTTCGCCGGAACGTCCCTATTGTTCGAGAATATGTTGCCGGACAGCGGTAAAGAATGCCCGGCTGCTCAAGGAACAGAACCCGGACTCTCACATACATATCCTTTACAGGGATATGCAGATGTATGGGACGGAAAATGAAGAAATGCTCTGGAAGGCAAGGGGGGAGGGGGTTCGTTTCGATGTGTACACCCCTGACCAGCCTCCATCCGTGGAAGATGGCAAGGTGCGGTTTTACCGGCCTCTGACAGGGGAGGATGTGGAGATTCCCTGCGATCTGGTGGTTTTGTCCACCCCCCTGGTGGCCAGGGAAGATGCTCCCGGTCTTTCCCAACTCCTGCGGGTTCCCATGGATCAGAATAACTTTTTTCTTGAAGCCCATGCGAAATTGCGGCCTCTTGATTTTGCCACGGACGGGGTGTTTCTTTGCGGATCCGCCCGTTATCCGGCGAATGTGGAGGAGGCCAGGTCTCAGGGGCTTGGGGCCTCATCCAGGGTGGCCACGATCCTGTTCAAGGATAAACTGGTCATCAGCGCTATTGTTGCTGAAATCGATCCGGAGACCTGCGTGGGGTGCATGGGATGCATGGATATGTGTCCATACGGAGCCATTGAATACCTGCCCGAGAAAAAGATCTGCCAGGTCAATACGATCCTGTGCAAGGGATGTGGATGTTGCGCTTCCACCTGTCCGTCCCAGAGTGCCATGCTCAAGGGTTTCAAGCCGGAGCAGCTCCTGGCCCAGATAAGGGCCCTGTGAAACAGTCAACACACCTTGATCCTGTAAAGGGGAATAGATATGAGTAACGCCGATTTTGAACCGAAGATCGTCTGCTTTCTCTGCACATGGTGAGCGTACGCCGCTGCTGACCTGGCTGGGGTTAGTCGACTGCAATATCCTACGAACATCCGCACCGTTCGGGTCATGTGTTCCGCCAGTGTTTCGCCGCACCATATCCTGCGTGCTTTTCAGCAGGGGGTGGACGGCGTTTTCGTAGGCGGGTGACATCTGGGCGACTGCCATTACTTGTACGGTAATTACGCGACGGATAAACGGGTTCGTTTTCTTAGAAAACTACTGGCTTTCAGCGGTATCGGGGAAGATCGTCTACGTTCCAGATGGATATCCTCCGCGGAAGGTCCTGAATTTGCCCATGAAATAAAAGATTTTGTCAGTGCATTGAAGGAGATGGGGCCATCGCCGATTACGGAGCAGAAAAAAAAGCTCCTGGCTGCCTGATTGTTTTGGGGCATGGACGTTCCTTTTTTAAATGGAAAATGAGGGACGTTGAATTTTTCTCCGTTTTGGCTTGGTGAGGATATTTCGATGAGTGAAAAAGTAAGGGAAAAGGTGAAGGAACTCTTGAAATCGGGAGAGATCAAGGGTTTTCTGGGCCTCAGCAATAAGTATGGACATGTGGGTCCCCACCTGTTTTGTGATGCCGACGATCTGGAACATCTGGTGATCGGAGATTGGAAACGTCCCGGGGACACCCGGTACTCACTCAATAAAAATTTGATCAAAATCGCCCGATGCTATCCGGAAGATTCCTTTGGCGTGCTCGTTCGAGGCTGTGATGACAGAGGACTGAAGGCGCTATATAGCTGGAATCAATTGAACCCCGACAAGGTCGTTCCCGTTGGGGTGGCTTGCCCGGAGGATCTGGCTGAGGCCTGCGAATGCCTCAAACCGTATCCCGAGGATTTCGTGGAGGGCGAAAAAACAGAAGGACGTGCTTTTGACTCTGTTGCCCGCGTGGATGCCATGAACCAGGACGGCCGGTTTGATTTCTGGTTCAAGGAGTTTGCCAGGTGCATCAAATGCTACGGGTGCAGAGATGTGTGTCCCATGTGTTTTTGCAATGAGTGCACGCTTGATGAGGCGGATCTGGTCGGAAAGGGAGATGTCCCCCCGGAAAACC
>JBBSAR010000612.1:0-2533 GCA_038252125.1 Desulfatiglandales bacterium | reverse complement strand
TCTTGCGTGAGTCGCTGACCCAAAACCTTTTCCAGGCAACCTCTCGCTATGGGAAGAAGATCTTTCGGCTTGCGCGTCTGTTCGTTCTATACGGCGTGGTCGGCTTTGCTGTAATCCAGGGCGCGGCGGTCTTTCATATTCGACCCGACGTAATCGACCTGTTGAAATTCGCCATCGCTGTTTCGATTGTCGTGATCCTTTTTTTATTTCATCTGATGAAAACCGCTTTTATGTCCATCATGCCGGATCTGCCCTATCGAACCTATCGGGGCGTTATCCGAATGGTGAACAAATTTTATTATCCTTTCATCTTTCTCTCTTTCATCATAGCGCTCCTTTGGTGCATCGGCTACAAAGAATTAGGTCGGGGTTTTTTTATAAAAATATGGTCTTCGGGCGGCGCCTACCTTTTGATCATGCTGGCTTACCACAGGATAAGGGGATGGATAGGGAAATGGCATGCCGGAAAAGATATTTCAGATGAAGCAGCGCAATTTCTCTTCAAATCTCTCAGGACGATGCTACTGTACGCCACGGTACTGGCAACAATCGCCATCATTTTAAACCTTCTGGGGCTGCTGGATCTCATTGAACGGGTTATATCGTTTCCGGTTGTAAAACTGGGGACGGAGACACAAGTGAATTTATGGATGATTGTAAGGGCTGTTATCATCCTTCTCGCATTTATTTACGCCGCACGTCTGCTGCAAGCGTATCTGGATTATAAAATTTATCCGTCCCTTGCCATCGACCCCGGTCTGGGTCATGCCCTGGATACCTCATTAAAATGCGTGGTTATTGCCATCGGTGCCTTAATCTCCTTGAAAGTTGTAGGGCTTGATCTTCGCTTTCTTCTGGTTTTTGCCGGTGCCGCCGGCATCGGAATCGGCTTGGGATTGCAGCATACCGCAGCCAATATAATCAGTGGTTTTGCGATCATATTCGGCGGAAAAATCAGAAAAGGCGACTGGGTTGAAGTAGAAAAAGGGCTGGGCATGGTCACGGAAATCTATCTGCGTGCCACCAAGGTGAGAACCAGAGACAATATCGAATACCTTGTTCCGAACTCCAACCTTCTTTCGAACACGATTGTTAATTATTCACTGTCGTCGCCCATGATTCGCATTGATCTGCCGGTGGGGGTTTCCTATCGTTCCAACCCCCAGCAGGTTAAGAAGATATTACTGGAGGTTGCGGAAAAAGAGCCGATGGTTTCGAAATATAAGAAACCTATGGTGAGATTTATCCAATATGGCGACAGCTCCATCAATTTTGAGCTGCTGATATGGATAGATGTCAGGGTAACACCGCGGCGAAATGTTCGCAGTGCGCTTTATTTTGAAATTTTTGAAGAATTCAAAAAGGTTGGAATCGAAATTCCTTTTCCACAAAGGGATATACATATCCGCGGCTCGGATGAGAACATGGCTGCGATACCACCGCACCATCCTGTAGGCGGAATCTAAAACGCCGTCAGACGAAATTGGCCCATCGTTTTTTCCAAATTGTGAATTCCTGAAGGTCCTCCGTAAGGCTTGCCCCCTATTCAAAGGCGTGATAGGATAATATGGCGATTTCAATCGGGGAGGTAGAGCAGTGAAAAAGAAAAGAACGCATTATGCCATTACCGTGCTGTGCGAAGACCGAGTAGGACTTGTAGCCCGTTTTACCGGGGCCATCACCCGGCTTGGGGGAAATATCGAGGACTTGGAGCAGAGTGTGCGGTTGGGTTATTTCACCATTACACTCATGGCCGCATTTGAACAGGGCCAGGATGCAAAGCTGGTTCAGAAAGAACTGGAAAAGACAGGAAAAACAAAAACATTGGCGGTAAGCGTGCTTCCCCGCGGGAATAAGCCGGGCCCGCCTCCGGTCCAGGGAGAACCGTTCGTACTGATCGTTTCCGGCACGGACGCACCCGGAATCTTCACGGCCGTAACCACCTGCCTGGCGGAAAGAGCCATCAATGTGGAGAATCTGATCTGCCGCACGGGTGGTGGTCTGTTTACCATCACGGGAGACTTGACCGTGCCTGAAGAGGTGGATATCAAGTCCCTCCGGTCAAACATCATGGAAATTTTGGCTAAAAGGGAGGTAAACGTAACCTTGATGCACGGAGACATATTTGCCGCGACCAACCAAATTTCCATGCCCGCGGCCAACACAGGAGGAAGAAAATGATCCGGAATGAAGATATTCTGGCAACGGTTCGCATGTTTCGAGAAGAACATCTCGATGTCCGGACCGTCACCCTGGGCATAAATATCGCGGATTGCGTTTCCCAAGATCCCACCGAGTTCTGCGATAAGATGAAGTTGAAAATTGAGCGGCTCGCCGGCCCTCTTGTACCGGTCTGCGACCGGATTTCCGACCTTTACGGAATCCCCGTTGTAAATAAACGAATTGCCATCTCACCCATCGGCTCCATAGCAGGCCATCTGGATTCGAAAGGTCTCTATTTAATCGGCAGATCCCTTGATGAAGTGGCCAAGCTGGTTCGGGTGGACCTTCTGGGCGGTTATACGGCCCTGGT
>JBBSAR010000611.1:0-2540 GCA_038252125.1 Desulfatiglandales bacterium | reverse complement strand
TAAGAAAAGTCCCAGCGTCAGTGCCATTCCCATCTGTTTGAACCCTCTCATTGTTCTTTTCTCCTTTTTAAATAGAATTTTAAAAATTGCGTTCTTATAAGGAATGTGAAGAAGATATGTCAAACTGGACTTTCCGATGAAAAAAAGGATTTTCTTCGGAAAGTCCAATGAGAAGGGGGCGGTGCGTTAGAAAAGTCTTTCGAAAAAACCGAATTTGATCGATTCATACCCTTCAGGAGGATAATCCCACTCCTTTCCGTAGACATGAATCCGCTTGGTTTCTCCGTGGGAATCATAGACCTTTCCTCCTTCGAGGACCCAGGCCAGAAGCCCTCCCTTAAGGTTCAGGACCGGTATTCCCTGTTTTGCCATTTGCTCGGCAAATTTTCCGCTGCGATAGCTGATGGTGCAGTAGGCCACAACGGTCTTGCCCTTATACTTTTCGGGATCTTTCAGAAACTCTTCCCGGGTTATGGCATGGGGGAGCATGGAAACCTTCATTTCAGCAGGTTCTCTGGAATCAACAAAAACAACCTTGCCATTTTTCAGCAGTTCCATGGCCCTTTTCGGGCTGATATCCTTGACCCCGGGGAAATCCTTTTTGTAGCCGGCATACATATCGTAAACGATCTTTAGTTTCTGTTGGTCGGTCAATTTATTTTCTCCCATGACATTGAGGGGAAGAAGTAAGGAAAGAGCGATAACGCCTACGAAATAGGGTAAGACGGAAAAGCATTTTGTCATGTGAGCATTTCTCCTGCAGGTTTTCTAATCAACTTTCAGCATTTCGAGCAGATCGCCACGACTGAATGTTGCGGACAGCTGCTTTAACGAAATACGGCGGTTCCCGTAGCAATAGATTTGATGAATCGGTCCCCCATGAAAGGGCCTTATATGGCCAGTGCCCGAGGAAAGCATAGAGGCGGATTCGCAGGTGTTCTCAGGGCCGGTGAACAGACATTCCGTCAGATCATGGAAGATTGGAACTGATGTAATTTTGGGGCATCACTAATTGCTTTCGTTCGATCCTGGTACATTGGCAAGGGTATAAAGAAAATCATCTTCGAAACGCCGGGCCTCTGAACACTTCGATGTCACTCTGTTCCAGTTGGCAGCGACTTCTGGAGCGAATTGTATGTACATATCGAGATCTTTTTTGCCGCTTCTCACCAATCGACATTCCATTGGCTTAATGGGGGACGTTGTCAACTTCTAAACTTATGTGGCTGATGTGGGGCCTTTAATAAAGGCATCTCTATTTCCCTTCTCCGCCCTCACGCATTATCGCACTCTGAAGGTCCGCCCGCACATAAAAGCCAGCCTTTTCACGCAGCCTGTCGATAACCTGCTTGAGAGATTCCAATCTTCCTTCACGTTTTGCCTTAAGTAAAACCCCAAGGACACCGACCACTTTCAAATCCATCGACTTTGCTGCTTTTCTCCCCTCACGCTCATCTATCAAGACCCAATCGGCGTTTAGCTGTATTGCCAGGGCAATTGCCTCCGCTTCACCTTTATCCAGATCGCGCTGCATGGCTCTGACAAGTGGATACAGGTTCACCGTTGCCATTCGAATCCAGCCGATCTTTAAAGCATCACGAATATTTTGGGACCCGGGAAGATCCTCTTCAACTCTCAATTCCTCAAGTACTGCCTCCGGAATCAGGATCTCTCCAAATTGGTCTCGCAGAAGAGATAACTCACCGATGATCGCCAAATTTAAAATCGGGGAAGTATTACTCACCACAGGCATAAGCTATATCTTCATCAAGTTCTTCTTGACCATAATGTCTTGCTATACCCCGTTTTCCCAGAAGTAGCCCAAATTCATAATTGGGCGCCCCGGCCAACTCTCGGGCTTTTCCAAAAGATAGAAAACCTTGAGAATACAAGGCTATCGATAGCTCAATCAGCAACTCTTGCTTCATTCTCCCTTCGGGCAATCTGATTGCCCGGGTTATCCCTTCAGGTATTTCCAGTTGTAAGCTCATGTTGGGGGCCTCCTTATTATGGAATGAGGGTCGTTGGCCTGCAAAGGTTAAGGCAGATGCTCTGCTATTATTCATTGGATTCAAGATTTGAGTGCACGCAGATCTCCCCATCCAAAAGATATTTCGCAACTCTGCCCGTCGGTTCCTAAATCCCGTTCCATGAGAACGAATTTCCGCAATATATCGAAATACGAAACCCCGGTGACGGAAGGAGATTTCACAGGGCAGTCAAATTCAAAATACTAAATTCCAACCACAAAAACAACGGCCAAATACGAACCCAAAATTTAAGATTCAAAATTCAAGATTCAAAATTCAAGAATCGGTATTTCAACCGCGAGGCGCGAAGGACGCTAAGAGTTTTTTGTTTTTTCCTGATTGCGGGATCTGCGGGACGTTGAAAAAAAAGAAAGATTGTCAATCAATCAAACGGTGTTCGCCCTCATGCGCAATCCTCTCTTTCCCATGGACCGAATATCTCCTATGGGCTTTTGTCTCTTCCCCTGTATCTGGTCGGGCAGGCACGACGAATTCTGGGCGATTGTGAGT
>JBBSAR010000610.1:0-2541 GCA_038252125.1 Desulfatiglandales bacterium | reverse complement strand
CTTATCCAGAACCGCGGTATCCATGTCGGAAGGGATAAGGGCCGCGAGCCCGGTGGGGTTGAAAAAAGTTTTTTCATGGCGGAACATAACGGTCTCGCCACCAATCTTAAGTGCCCTCGTCCCAGCACCAATAGCAACCGGTCTTATTGGGGGAGCAGAGGCTTCAGCCAGCTTCTCTCTCGCCTCCTCGGAGACATAGGGGCAGGCATCGAGTTCCGCCTTTCCGGATGCCAGGTTCATGGCAAAGGCCAGACATGTGGGTACGCCACATTCCCCACAGTTGGTCTTGGGCAACATCTTGAAAATCTGAATCCCAGTTAATCCCATAATACACTCCTGTGCACAAAATTATCGTCTGTGCTCCGTCCGGCCCTTTTTTCAAGAACCGAACGGAACACCATTAAAATGCTAATCTACAATAGGATCCATCTTAAGCGCCGGATGGCCCACTTTTTCGAGGAACGGCATAATCTCCTCTTCGGTGGTCCCCACGGTTTCATCAGCAATCATATCATAGAGTCCGGGAACGCCCATCTCTTCGGCCCGTTTCATAATTCGGTCCTTGAGCTCCTCTTTGAGCATCTTTGGCATCCAGACCATGCGAAGGAGTCCGCCGTCGCCGACGATAAATTTACCCTGCGCAATATTATATTTGGAATGTCCCACAAACCCCGGAGAAGAAGCCCCTCCACCCATCACACCGGCGAGGGTGGTGAACTTCATCCCGCATGGAGTTTCTCCGGAATAGTCCCTTCCCACCGTCATCACCCCGTTACAACCGGGAAGAAGTGCCGCAATACACTCACAGCATCCACAGGTGGTCATGGGATCATGAACCATGGAATAAAAATTGTAATGGGTCACGTTGCCCCTGGAGGCTTTGAACACAAAATCGTTCACGCCTTTCCACTGCCCCAATTTGGGATCGATGCATTCGCCTTTGGTGATAGGCTGGTTGGGTCCCGTTGGGTTGATTTCGAAGGCCGCCTTGCAGTCCATCCAGTTGTAAGCGCCGCACAGACCGGTTCTTTCCGGGCTCACGGAACACACATGGTTGGGAGCAAAGGACTGGCAGAGCGTGCAGGAATAATAGGTCTCTACGTCTTCGTCCTTCATCTTCTCAACGCGGTTGTCTCTGAGCCCATACTCGCCTCTCGCCCTTTCCGTAAGCTTGTCCACATCCTCCTTCTTGGTATAAAGGGTGATCTGCACCTTATCCAGGATTTTTGAAAAATCCTGATGGAATTTGGCATGCAGGACAACGCCGATATGCCTTAAGGAAAAGCCCTTTTCAATGGCGGCCTTGCTGATTCGAATCCAAGAAATATCACGCTGTCCGATATGCATGATCGACTGGATATAGTTCGTCAGATGATGGATCTGGCGCTCTATGATCGGCTCAAAATCAGGCTGGAACTCACGACCGGCGATCTGCACATAGATACCCAGCGGAAAATTGGAACCTTCTTTGATTTGGTCCACATCGGGTCCCACAATCGTTACCTTGCCGTCCTCGATTTCGTTCATCTCGGCCATTTTCACGAGTTCCGTACACTGGGCCTTTCCGCCGCCCGTCTGGCAGTACAGATCAGCCCCCCTGACACGCTCGCCCTCAAAGGCCGGGCCAAATGCCATCGGGATATCGATCTCGGAAACATGGACTTTCAGGCCCCTCACCTCAACGGACCTCTGGCAGATTTCACTATGGGGAACATTGGCAACCACGTGTTCATACTTACAGATGCCGGTGGGCAGAATCTCCGGAATATCCGTATCGGCCAGGGTCGGAAAACCCCAGTTCACGCATCCGGCTGCCGCAACCGCCCATTCCGTTCCAATATCTCCCAGGGCGTTTACGAAAGCAAAGATCCTCTCCTTATTATATAGGAGAATTTTATTATGGTCACCGGGCTGCACGCCACCGAAAGCCATGGCTGCCCTGTTGGCAAAACCCAGAGCAAATATGGCAGAGGAAATGTCCGGACCAAAAGGAACGATCCTGGTATTCCAGCCCACCTGCATCCCCGCTTCGAGACACTGCTCGATCACGGTCTTGCCGTTGTGATTCGCTGCGCAGAAGATATACAGACTTTTCTTCTGGTAATCCTCCACGATCATCTTGGCGATTTCCGCGTTGGGCGCGGCGCCCACGATGGCGGCGAATCCAGGAGCTGAACCATCAACAAACTCCACACCGCGCTTTCTCAAAATGGTGTCGTCCGCCGGACCTACCCAGATTTTTCCTGCTTCGATATCCGGATCTTCCTGGGAAATATAGAAATCGGGCTCATTGAAAATCCGAATGGCTTCGCTCACTTCGTAGGCGAAGAGGGCCGCCATACCGGCATCCAGCAAGGGTCCGAGATAGGGAAGATGGTTTTTGCTTTTTACGTGAGGCGGAAGCAGGCCCCGTGCAAATTCCATCGGTTTTTTCAAATCTTCCAGTGTTTCGCATTTCATTCCAGTCAGCGAATAGATCACCGGCAAGTAGTATGCGGTATTGGGAAATCCTATCTTCGAACCGGCATCGTGGCTGGCCAG
>JBBSAR010000609.1:0-2544 GCA_038252125.1 Desulfatiglandales bacterium | reverse complement strand
GGTGAGCAACCAGTCGGGATTCACACCATCGCAGGTGGTTACACGACAATCCTTGACCACATAGGTCTGCGGTCCTGTCTTTTCTATGAGGCTGCCGCCAATATAGTAGTGGTTGCTCTTCAGAAAAAGCGAGGCATCTACAATATCGCCTGCCTGGGTTTTCAGATTGAAAGTGCCTTCTTTTCCGGTGACCACGTCGCCGTCTGTTTCCAGGCGAAGCCCCCCGGTGATTTTCGCGATTCCGGTTCGTATATTGTAAATGGCGTTCTGGGTGCGAAGGATCTGTCCTGCCTTCTCAATAACCACATCTCCTTCGGCGTGATAGGTCCCGTTTTTTTCGTCGTAGGTCAGGCTTTTCGCCGAGATGTTCCAGGGTGTTTTCCTATCTTCGAGTAAATCCGGCGCCGTCAGGAGACCCTTTGCGAAGGAAGCCCCTGGGGCGAAAAAGAGCATTCCGGAAAAGAAGAGACCCAAAAAAACTGCAATCCGTTGTCGAATTTTCAGAGCAATAACGAAATACCCCCTTCATCAAAATAAATGAGCAGTACAACTATTCCTTGGTATTCGATCTTTTTTCTCTCGCGGAACCGCTGAGACGCAGCGTATCGTGATACATTCCATTAAGGATATCCGTATCCTATTCAAATTCCCTGGCAGCAAAATACAACATCAGGAAGCCATTCGTGCCAGTATTTTTGAATAAGATACGACTATCCATCAGAAATATGCTTTTGTACCCTGAAAATGAGCCAGAGCCTCCCCCACGGTGAAGAGGGAGCCGGTGATAAGAATCAGGTCTTCCGGCCCGGCCATCTCCTTTGCCTTTGCAATGGCGGCGCTCAATTCCGGTACTGTTTCACCCGGCTTTCCCAGAAATGCTGCCTTTTGCATCAAGACCTCCGGGGCTGCAGCCCGCCAGTAGGCCGGTTGGGTATAGAACACATAATCGGCAAGGGAAACCGTGGGTCTGAGAACCTTGACGATCTCCTTGTCCCCCATGATCCCCACAACCAAAATGATGCGCCGGTATCCGGACTCTTCCCCGATGGAATCGGCAAGCGCCTTGGCCGCCCCCGGGTTATGGGCGCCATCCAGCATGATGGTGGGGTTTCTGCCCACAATCTGCATCCTACCGGGCCAAGTGACTTTGAGCATTCCATCGCGAATGGCGGTTTCCGGAATTTGGATCCCTTTATCATGGAGAACCTCCAGCATTCCGAGGGCGAGGGCGCTATTGCGGGCCTGGAACTTTCCGGTAAGGCCCAGCCGCAGCTTTTCCATTCTCCATTTTCTGCCGTAAAAAGACAGCCCCCCGGCACTGCTCCGGTATCGAATCTCTTTCCCCACGCGATAGAACGGGGCGCCTTTCTTTCGGGCAGTCGTCTCAAAGAGCCCTAAAACCTCCGGCTGGGTGGCCGCAGTGACCAGTTCCACCCCTTCCTTGATAATTCCCGCCTTCTCCCTCGCAACCTCAACGAGCGTGTTTCCCAGATATTCCCGATGCTCCATGGAGATGTTGGTAATCCCACTGACCATAGGGTGAATAATGTTGGTGGCGTCAAGGCGCCCCCCCATACCCACCTCCATGATGGCGATATCCGTGTTTTCCCGGGCAAAATATACCAAGGCCATGGCCGTTGTGGCCTCAAAACAAGTGGGGGGTTCCTCCGCCGAGAAAATGGACTTCATCTCCTGAATCAGGCCATGGGCTTCCTGTTCCGTCATCTCTTTTCCGTTGATAAGAAAGCGTTCCGTAAACCGTACCAGATGTGGAGAGGTATACAGTCCCACCCTCAGACCGGCTTCTCTGAGCACGGAGGCCATGAAGGCCGCTGTAGATCCTTTTCCGTTGGTTCCGGCCAGATGAATATACCTTTGACCCACATGGGGGTTCCCGAAGGCTTGAAGCAGGTTTTCCGTCTTGGAAAGCCCGAATTTAATACCGAATTTTTGCAGGCCGTAAAGAGACTTGACCGAATCTTCATAAGCGGTGTTGTTTTTCAAGTATTTGCTTCCTTCCAATCAAAAAGGGTGGCTCCAAGTGCGTGTATATTCCCTGGAACCTGCCCTTTTGTCAATCCAAAAGCGGCATATAACGAAACCCTTCCGCAAGGGGCGGGGATTTTAATGTGGGCCGGATTCAGAAATAACATTCTCAATTTCTGATCTGTAATCCGACGAGCGATTGGGGGACAGGATGAGGAGTAAATATTCTTTCTTCGTGTCACGGTAAAACCCGACTCGGTGGCGTCAGACGATACGGATAGCCTAAAACGCCTATCCCTTTTCAAGGGTGGTATATTCCAGGTGAAGAAGTTTTTTTCCCGCCTGTTTAAAAAAAACCTCGACCTTGTTGCCCGGAATGACCCTGGCCACCACCCCGGGTCCGAAAGCGGGATGGATGACCTTGTCGCCCTGGGAAAAGCCGGATTTCACTGTTTCCCCGTTGAACGAGTCCTGAAAAGTCCTCCTTGACTGGGTGTTTCTTGTGGGAAATCTTCTCGAAGAGCCCAGAGATCGGTTAGAATAAAGATCGCCAGGAAG
>JBBSAR010000608.1:0-2548 GCA_038252125.1 Desulfatiglandales bacterium | reverse complement strand
TTTTCAGCAATCTCGGCGTCAAACTGCGGGTTTCCTTGATCTTGCTGAAAATTGCTCATTTCTGAATTGGAAACCCGCAGTGCCCACAAATTCATTAATGGATGGACACTGCTTAATCCATTTTTCCAACATAAAATAACCGTAACCGTTCACGGGGTCTACCGATCCCATCCATGCCTTTATAGTTGAGACGGAATGGTAATTTTATAGCACAAGACCTGATCTATGTACTACAGAAAAGCTGAGTGGAAAGATTCTGAACAATTGGATGGCGGTCATGATGAATCGAACAGTAGTGAAGGAGCGGGTTGATCATGGAAATAGGCTTTGACCGATTCCAGTATGAAATTAAAAGCGGATCGTCCTTGCAGAGCGCATGTCGCTACAACGGTCCATAAACGTTCATTGCTTTGCCTGCCCTTTTCACTGCGTGTGCCCTGGGTTATGAGTCGATCTATCACTACAAATCGTATGGCTTGTTCGGCAACATTATTGGTAGGATCTATGCCCGGGGTTGTGATGAATTCAAAGTAGGCTTTTCCATGAAGACGAAAGCGATTGGCCATGTTTTTGGCTTCCCTTTTTTCTTCTTTCCCCATTTTGTTCATTTTGGTTGGAACGTCGTCTAAGGCTGCTGTAATGATTTGCTGTTTGGCATACTCAAGTGCAGTCGCAAAAGCTTTGGGTGTCATGTTTTCACGGTCATGAATAACTTTAAACATGTTTTTGACTTCATCGAGGAGTTTCTGACCATAAGCCTTTGTTTCCGGGTCTTTTAAGGTGGTTAAGAATCGGATATCCCGAATCAAATGGGCGATACAAAACTGTATTGAGACGTTGAAATCCTTCATGTACTTCCGATATGCAGAAAAATAATCGCAACCCGGCACGCCATCGAATTCTTTGCCCGGGACCTCAATCAACACCTTTGAGCCACGGGATTTGTCAATTTTGAATAGCACATACAGTTCAGCTTTGAAAACCCATGTCCAAAATTTGTCTCCGTTTTCCTTGTGTCCGGTTTCGTCTACATTTACGATTGTCTCCAAAGGGAGACGGTCGAGCAATTCGTTGTATGGAGCTTCGAGAGACTGAGATACCTTCTCTATGACTTTACGGAGATATCCTCGGGATACCTTTTCACCAAGAACATCCCTAATGTATTTTCTGATCGTAGAAAATGACGCGTGGCAGACGTTCTTCATGTAGGCTACCAGCGATGTTAAGCGCTCTTTGAACAACCCTTCTTTATAGATCTCAGGAGGGAATGGCATGTAATGAATCTTGCCACACGTTGGGCACCATACCGGATATGAGCGATGTTCTTCTCTGATCAACGGGACTTCGAGGAGTTCAACCTGCTGAATGATCCGAGGCTTACCGTCCGTGATGCTGACTTCGCCATGGCAGTCCGGACAACTGACTAATATGTAGGGGTGGACCTTATCAATCTCCTCTTCCGCAAATAGAGGACGATCATGTCTCTCGTGGCCGGGTTGTCCCCCGATTTTGCGCTTGCCCTTCTTTTTTTTCTTGCTGGATTTGGGCTTTGTAATATCATCGGAAGAAGGCCGCTTGCTGGAATTGGAAGAGTTCTTTGAAAGCTTGGCCACCTTGAGTTCCAGGACCTTTATCAGCTCTTGCTGAGATTCAATCGTGTTGCTTAAATTACACAGTATTTTGGTTACAACCTTCGGTCCGGCATTATACAGGGCCAATGCTTCATCAGGTGTCATAGCATAACTCCCGGCGAAAGTTTTTGGTCAAAGGATAGACATAAACAGCCTTCTTGGAGAGTAGCGGTTGGCGTGATTTGCTGAGTTTTCCCTGACCCGTTGTCTGGCCCACACAGATCCAATTATCCGCCTTGTAACAGGTGCCATGGTATCGCTCTGTGTCCACAAAGGTTTCAAGCAGATAAACCGGATGCTTGTATAGATCTTGCCAATCTTGTGACAGACGCTGACGGTTCGATGCCAGTAGATATGAGGCTAAGCAGGATATCTGAACCCATGGCAGGATCAAAAATCGGAGGTTATTGGCGATCAGATGAAGATTTTTTTCTCTGGTCTTTTTACTCCAGCCAATAAAACGATCCCGCACGCCAATATACCAGGGTGCAGAGCCCCATGCCAGACAGGCAATGGGGCGGCCACCGGAAAAGGCCATATATTTGAGATGCTCTCCAATGGGTTGGGTATAGCCAAGATAATGGTACTCGCTTACAAGGCCGTTGAATATTTTCTCAAAGGGGGTTCTGCGAACCTGCTCAAGGATAATGGGAAACAGATCGGCAACAGAACAATGAATGGGCGTGTTGTCGACTGTTACTCTGGATGGTTTCTTTCGTTCTGCAAGCGGGTTGGCAGGAATGAATTTCCTGCGAGGCAGTTTAATGAGGCTTTTCGACTCCAAGAGAAGAAGCAGGCTTCGGCAGATCATGTCTTTAAGAACACCATTCGGCTGCCTCCAATCCCATTCCCTGCATACTTCTTGAGAAATGAAGCGCCTGCTTTTATCAGGATGTGCCTCAATAATCCGCCTGACA
>JBBSAR010000607.1:0-2551 GCA_038252125.1 Desulfatiglandales bacterium | reverse complement strand
TTGACCGCATTCTGGTTTGGTTCCATAGCAGCCCATCAGCGAAAGAATGAAATCAACCGGATGAGTGAAACCCATTATAAAGAGCGGGAAACTCTTCGCGTGAATGCCGAGCGCGCGAAGGCTGAGTTGCTGAAAGAGGCGCAACGTACCACCCTGAAAGAGGTTCGACGCTCGTCCATGCGGGCGAATGTCAAAGTCGGACTGGCATTCGCGGGATTGGCGGGATTGGGGGCAGTGTTGATCTTGACCCAGTTCATGTCCCTGGGGTTGTTGACGCTGGCAACCGCCGGCGGAGGATTGGGCGGCTACCTGTTGCGTATTCGGCAAGAATGGAGAAAAAACCAGCCGGCATACAAAGAACAAGATGCAACGCGTGTCATCGACGCGAAGGTGCCCGGGAAAAAGCAAATCCCGTGGAACGAACCGCCATGATTTCCCACGTAATTCTCAATCCGTCAGGAGAGGGCTGCCTTAAGGGTGTTCAGGGTACGGAAATGAGATGCTCCACTCTCAGTTGCGTCAAGGACTTCGCGATGATATTGAAATGGAGGATGTTCTCCGTGTAGAGGGTTGCGCCGATGCTGACGGCCGTATATGCAATCTGAACATCGTTTAAGAAATCCGCCTTTTTGGAAAGCACATTGTACATGGCGGGAAGATCTGAAAAAAACTCCCCGATTCTTACATAGTCCTGAGAGGTTAATGTGACAATCCGTCCCGCATCCATGTACGGCTTCTGCAACTGATGAAGCAGCCTCTCTCCCCTTCGGTTCCTGCTTCCGGCCCAAAGCTCCATAAGAACGACGCCGGATAGGTACTTCGTGCTTCCACGGCGCTGAAGTTCGGTGCCGTGGGCTCTGTTCCGAATGAAAGAGATGTAGATGTTCGTATCGAACATGACTTTCATTTGAAAAAATCCTCTATCACATCCCCCTTCCCACCTACGGATTCATGGGCCTCGATAATTTGATTATCAATGACCGCCATTTCCAGCGCCTTGTTGACGGCCTCTTTTTCGGTTTTTGCGCTGAAAATCAGGCGTGCCATATCGATATAGTCTTGATTCAACTCGATTGTTTTTTTGACCATTCTGGGCATAGCCTCACCTCCTTAACCATATTAAATGGGATATTATATGGTTTTAATGGAAACATCAAGTAAAAGAGGTTCCTGAAAGCAATTCACCTTATGGCTTTTCTTTGGCTGAGGCCAGTGCCATTTCTGAAAGAATCGGCGCCGATTCTGACACGTGGATCTCCTTTCTAAGAGAAATGGACGCGGCGGGAGTCAAGATGGTGGAGATAACCGCTACGGTGAAGATTCCGATTTTAGGCGGTGGTGGTTCCTTTACCTATGATGATTGTGCGCGATATCTGATGGCCGGTTGCGGCCTGTCGGGGTTGTGCTCTTCCCTCTATTCGAGGGGGGTGGGCATCCTGGAGCAGTGCATTGACGGCATGAATGATTATATGGATCGCAAGGGATATCAAACCATAGGAAACTTTCAGGGCTGCGAGGTCAAGGAATTCAAATATCTGAGGGAGTGGAACCGCGAAAATCCCATGGCCGACCTGACGCCGATTATCCCTGTGTTTTATGAAGAGAAGTGTGACGGCTGCGGCTGGTGCGTCGGCCACTGCAAGCCAAACGCCATAAAATGCATCGATACGGAAACCGGGGATGTCATGTGGGATGGTTTTAGTACAATCGCTGACTGGGTTACGGATTGAGTTTCAAAGTACGACATTCAATAGTAGAGCCCATTGCAACTACCCGGAAAGCCACGAGAGCCTCGAATGAGGGGGCCAGGTAACAGAGCCCTGAACCGATGCTCAGAAGGGCCATTCCCGCCAGGGCCGGGGGCCGCCTGAGGCCGATCATGCTAATTTCAACTAAAATTCAATTAGATAAAACACATTACGCCTTTATCCGATGTCCCTTTAGCTCCCGCTTTCCATCCAGTTCCAGTCAATAGTACAAATAGCCGGACTGTCGTCACAGTTCCCGAAGATCTGAGGGGATATATAACTGCCGTTTGACCATCGATCATGTTCTGGATCATCTTTTGAGCAGGGCCCTGGGTCGCCATCCGGACAGGTGACCTGATCCTCTGTCACAAGGTTCTTGATGTTCGTGGGCTGAGCGATGGCCACAGCGGTGCATTCGCCGTTTTCCGGAGGGCTCCAATACCCTGGAAAATTGAGGTGCGCACTGGTGAGTTGAAAGAGCATGCATACCGCCCCCTTCAGATCTACATAGGCGTTCTTGAAATTGACCCCCGAGACCTTGGCGTTGGTGAAATCCGCCCCCTGCAGGAAAGCCCCGGTGAACAGAACCCTCTGCCCGGTCTTGTTGTCCATCTGCAGGGTTGCGCCGGTCAGGGTGGCGCCCGGTAAAATGGCATTGCTGAAATCGCCGCCCGTGATAACCGCGTTGCTCATGTCCAGGTTGACAAGATAGGCATTGGCAAACGTCGAAACGTTGATGGTCGTGTGGGAAGCGCAGGCGCAATTCTCCGTAAACCCTTCCTCGTTGGGGTTGCAGGCCCCTG
>JBBSAR010000606.1:0-2554 GCA_038252125.1 Desulfatiglandales bacterium | reverse complement strand
CGGAAACATGGAAATTCATTTGGATCGGAAACTCAGCGATAGACGTGTTTTTCCCTCTATTGATATCAACCTTTCAGGAACGAGGAAAGAAGAGCTTCTTCAGAACGAGGCGGATCTCAACAGGATCTGGATCTTGCGCAAACTCCTTGCTCCGCTCACACCCGTTGACAGCATGGAATTTCTACTTGAAAAAATTAAAGGAACAAAAGATAATAAGGAATTCTTAGACTCCATGAGCAGTTGAGCAGCCTGTTGAAATAGCACGGGTTTTTTTGCTTATGCGAGGATGTTACAGACACTAAAAGAAATAAGGAGAGAATAAAGCGATGAAAGAAGGCATCCATCCCGAGTATTATAGAACAATGGTCAAATGCGCGTGCGGAAATGAGTTTGAAACGGGATCCACCATAAAGGAAATCAATATCGAAATTTGTTCCAAATGCCATCCGTTTTATACCGGCAAACAAAAACTCGTTGATTCCGCGGGAAGAGTGGAGCGTTTCAGAAAGAAATACGCTCAGTTCAACCAGGGGCAACAAGAAACCCAGACGCAGGCATAAGGACACAAGGATTCCGACCTGGACTGCATCAAAACGGCGTGAGGACCGATTCCGTGTTCCATATTCCTTATCCGGCTCCTCGGTTTCATGGGCCTCAGGCTTCTCCTTACGGTGATGATGCGCTTCACCCCGAATAGATCATCCTAACTGCTGTACTGTACCCATCGGTCGGCCTGTAGAGCCCGCGCAACCCCTGGCCCAACGGAAACCGGATCGGAGCGTTTCATCCCCGGGCACACCACGTCTGCCGTCAGGGCGCCCCTTCGCGGCAATCTTCCGAAGGGGAAAAGACACAGTCTCGTCCTTGAAATGTCGTCCGGGGCTGCAAAAGATTTTTCGTGAGTGACTTTCTGAAGCATTCGCACGCATGGGAAAGGCCAAAAAGATATGTTCGGAAAAATTAAAGAGATCGAAGATCGATATGTCGATCTGGAATTCAGCCTCAGCCGTCCGGAGGTCACCCGCGATCAAAAAACCTATCAGAAACTTGCCAAAGAGCACAGCACCCTGATCCCCATCGTAACCGCTTTCAGAGAATACCGGTCTGTCCAAAATCAAATCGAGGAAAACAGGGCTTTTCTCAACGACTCCGAACCCGACATGAGAAAGCTTGCAAGAGAGGAAATTGAGTCTCTGACATCAGCCCTTGAAGACATTGAACAAGAGCTGATGATTATGCTGACTCCCAAAGATCCCAATGACGAAAAGAACATCCTGCTGGAAATCAGAGCAGGCACCGGCGGAGAAGAAGCAGCACTGTTTGCCGCCGATCTTTTTCGCATGTACAGCCGTTACGCGGAATCCAGGGGATGGAAGATGGAAATTCTGAGTCAAAGCATGACAGGCATCGGGGGCTTCAAGGAAATCATTGTCCTTGTTTCCGGACGAATGGTTTTCAGCAGGTTGAAATATGAAAGCGGCGTTCATCGTGTACAGCGGGTTCCCGAGACGGAGACCCAGGGCAGGATTCATACGTCCGCGGTCACCGTGGCCATTCTGCCCGAGGCCGAAGAGATCGATGTGGAAATTGATCCGGAGGACCTTCGAATCGATGTTTACCGATCTTCCGGATGCGGCGGTCAGCATGTGAACACAACGGATTCGGCTGTTCGAATCACGCACATTCCCACGGGCATTGTGGTGACCTGCCAGGACGAAAAATCTCAGCACAAAAACAAGGCCAAAGCGATGAAGGTCCTTAGATCCAGGATGCTGGATATGGAAACCGCTGAGCAGCACTCCAAAATGTCCGAGGAACGCAGAAGCATGGTTGGTTCAGGCGACAGAAGCGAGAGGATTAGAACCTACAATTTCCCACAGGCGCGGGTTACCGATCACAGGATCGGGCTCACCCTATACAAGTTGGAAAACCTCCTCCATGGAGAACTGGATATGATCATAGATCCCCTCATCACGTATTTTCAGTCCGAATCCATGAAAAACGCCCGGTAAACAAATCGTCGGACAGCAGCAGGCTTTCGGGTTGTCCTTAGCCTTATTGTAAAAAACCATATGCCGGAAAAGAACTGGAAAATAAAGGACCTGCTCTCTGTTGCCGCTGATTATCTGCGTCAAAAGGAAATAGAAAACCATCGCCTCACAGCAGAAGTTCTTCTGGGGCATAGCCTGAAACTTGAACGGATCGGCCTCTACCTTAATTTTGATAAACCGCTGACCCATGGGGAAGTTTCCGATTTTCGCAAACTCATCCAACGCCGTATCGGGCATGAGCCATTGCAGTACATCACCGGGCAACAGGAGTTTTGGTCTCTTGATTTTGAAGTGAACTGCAACGTCCTTGTCCCCAGGCCTGAAACGGAAGTACTGCTCGAGCAGGCCATCGATCTGGCAAAAACCGTTCCGGTTTCATCAGAGCGACCCCTGCGTATCCTTGATTTGTGCACGGGAAGCGGGGTCATCTCCGTGGTTGCGGCAAGGGAGATGGATGATGTTCATGTATGGGCGACCGACATTTCACAAGATGCCCTGGAGGT
>JBBSAR010000605.1:0-2567 GCA_038252125.1 Desulfatiglandales bacterium | reverse complement strand
CCACGCCGGCGCTGATGGCGCCGGCCCCCACCACAAAAAGTCCTTCGATGCCCGCCGTGCAATCGACAAAACGTCCGGGGCCGAATTGGTCCGGGGTCTGTTCAGGGCCGAAATTTCCCCCGTTAAAGCTGTTGACCCAATATTCATTGGAGAGCGGTGTGGCGAATTCCACGTAATCGAGGTGGCTGCTAAGATCGGGGATATAGCGTTCGGCGGACCGGACGAGGCTCATCCCGATCTGGTTCTTTAGCCGGGAATATTCCTTGCCTCGCCCGCGGCTCGGGGTGCCGGACCAGGGCGTGAAGGGGTGCTCGTAGCCCAATCCACTTATGATCTCAATGGTGTAGCAACCGTCAGGGGCGTGCCGACGGTCAGGGTCTTTCAAAGACGGTGACGTCACGAAGTAATAAGGGAACGGGTCCGACTTCTGCCGCGCTTCAATGGAAGCGAAGGTCCGGTTTACATCCGTGTATTCGAAATGGATGATGTTGGCGTCTGTCAGGCCGGCCGCGGCCGGATCGATACACGTTCCGATAAATGCGTAAAACGAACCTGCGGATGGCCGCAGTCGAGCCACCTTTTTTTTAACCGACAGGGGGATAATCCCGGGATCGATTAAATCCCGGAATGCAATCAGTGGATCCACGTTACAGATAACCGTTCTGGCCGAGAAAGTTTCGCCAAGCCGGCTGGTAACGATAAATTCAGAGCAGGACCGGCGGATACCGGTCACCGGCGTCCGGTTCTTCAAAACGGCATTTTTTTGCGTCAACGCCGCCACAAACGCATCCCGCAGGGCGGCACTGCCGCCTTTGGGGTAGTAGGCCCCGTCCAGATAATGGTCCAGCAGCATCATGCACAAAAAGGCCGAAGCGCGGTCAGGGGGCAGTCCGCTGTTGCCGCAGTGGGCAGATAAGGCCGCCTGCAGGCGCGGATTGCGGGTGATGCCGTTTAGCATCTGCTGATAGGTCGCACGGTGATATTTCATCAGGACCGGATGTCTGAAGACATACCGCAAGCGATCCAGCAAGCTCTTGGGCGGACCGTGAGGATCGGAGAAGACCATCAGTAAGCTGTCGATAACATTGAAATATCGTTCGATGGCCTTGGATTCATGTGGGAAAAGACGCTCCAGCCGCTCCTTGTAGCGCTGCTTTCCTTTACAGAGCCTGAGTTCAAAATCCGGAAACATGTACCGGTCGAAACCATCCGGGTCAAGTTCGACAAAATCAATCCTGCCATCAAGCTCCAGCAGTTCCAGGAGAAGCCGGAATGTATCTCCGTGGCCGAGCTTTCCCAGATAATGGACGCCGGTATCGAACTGATAGCCGTTACTAACAAACGGATTCAGATATCCCCCGAAAGAGGGCATGGCCTCGAGGACTAAGACCGATACATCCTGCTGGGCCATGCGCAACGCAGCGCTGAGGCCGCCGGCGCCGCTGCCGACCACTATGGCGTCAAAATCCGTCATCTCGTCCTCTATTTCATGCCTAAGTGATTATAGGGTTCCTGATATCATTAACTCCGTAGTATCATCTATATGATGCAATGTGTTTGCTGAAAAATCAGGACCGTGAGTAGCTTGGCCTCACTATGTGGAGGTTCCACCAAATATTGAGGTTCAGCAAATGGTTCCAACGTATCTCATTCAAATTTCCGGGATTGCAGCTTTAGCGACGGCATTCGTGCCGGGGTTTTTGAATAAGATACGTTCAGGATATTAAACAAAATTTTAGGAACTATACCATGTTCTTTCAGCGAAGTAACCCTATGATTAAAGGATGATGACAGTCTCTTGCTTTTCCCCAGTTGTTGGCAGGCCCTTTGCAGGTACAATTTGCACGATCCTGATCATTATACAAAAGAGGAATACTATGAAATCGAGCAAGAAGACCTCGTGACGGAATGGCTTCCTGATGCTGTATTTCGCTGCCGGGAAATTTGAATAGGATTCGGAGTATTTTATTAAATTTATTTCGGAGGGACCAAGAGATGTTATTCATGGAAAAAATCCAAAACGTATTTCCGCAGGCTGCGGATATACCCCAAGCCCTTTTAAACGGTATCCCCTGCATTCAGACCGGCTATCTCGTAGATGGTGAGATTCGGGCCTGGGACGGTCCACGCCAGGAGGTGCTCTCCCCCGTTTGGGTGGCGGGCGACACGGATCCGAAACCTTTTTTCATCGGTGAGTACCCGCTGTTGACGGAAGCGGAAGCGTTCCAGGCCCTTGATGCAGCGGTCGTCGCCTATGATCATGGGCGCGGTTTCTGGCCCACCCTGCCCGTGGCCGAGCGAATCGATCACATGGAGCGGTTTGTTTTTCGAATGATTGAAGTAAAGGACAGGGTGGTGCGATTCCTGATGTGGGAGGTCGGAAAATCCCTTCAGGATTCGAAAAAAGAGTTCGACCGGACGATTAAATACATCAACGATACCCTGGCCGCGCTAAAAGATCTGGATCGAATTTCTTCCCGGTTCACGATCGAGGAGGGAATTATCGGCCAGATTCGGCGCGCTCCCATGGGCGTTGTTCTCTGCATGGGGCCATTCAATTATCCGCT
>JBBSAR010000604.1:0-2576 GCA_038252125.1 Desulfatiglandales bacterium | reverse complement strand
CGCTCGTCTATAAGAAATCGGAGGTTCGGATGGTTGCCTACGGGCTTCTCTCGGAGTTAGTCATAGATTTTACCAATGGAGATGAGAACAGTGGACTCGCACAGGAAGGCCACATTTTTATCGGAGAAAGAGAGGCAGCCCTATCGGAGTTGGCGCCACAAATAATTGAAAAACTCGATCCTCTCATCCTTGGCTTGCGCGAGACGCTGGCAGATCTGCGCACGGTGGCCTCCAACATTAGTAACATTACCACCGAGGGATCCGAATTTAATCTGGCAATCACACGTTTTCGCACTTTGGGAGACAATTTGGTTAGTATTACCAGTCCCGAGGGCGAATTTACCACCTCTCTCTATGCCTCCATGGCTTCCTTGAAAAAATCCATGGCTAACGTTGAAAAGATCACCAACGAATTCAATGGCGATGATCTGAAAGTTACTTTGGCCAATTTTCGTTCTGCATCGAACGATCTCAAGAACGTTGTGCAACAAGCGGATAGTGCGGTGAGCACCATCAAATTCACTCTGGAGGGATTAAGTCCCGAGTTGGTCTCCGCAGGACAAAACACCCGTCAATTTACCGACACGATCAAACGGCAACCTTGGCGCGTGATCTGGCCATCAACCAAAAAATACCCGGATGAAGGTGTTGCTGCAGATGTGGAAATCCGGCGTGCTTTGCCAAACAACAGACGGTAAGCAGCATCATTTTTCAAAGCTGGTTTTACCGCTGTGAAAGATGTGTGAATGAGTTGTGAATTCCTGTGAACGAACGTGAAGAACCTTGTCCACGGTCAGGTTGTTAAAAAGTATCGGCGGGATACCCGAGCTTGCTGACAAGCTAATCACAGATCAGAAAACCAGTTTTTCGCTCGTGTGGAACATTTGATGGCCCACTTGTTCACATGCTTATTATTAAGAAGATGTTCTTTTTTAAGAAAAATCTTTTTCTCAAGCCCGCCAATAACTTTGAAAGAGAGTCAGTTTGCCCGCAGGGATTCGATGCTTCCGGTTGCCTCCCGTGCAATGGCTTCGATTGCGGCCCAGTCGCCTCGGGCGATCAGATCTTTCGGAGCAAGCCAGCTACCGCCCAGAGCAGAAATAAGGGGGTCTGAAAGCCAGGAGGTGAGGTTTTTCCCATTAACGCCGCCCAAAGGAATAAACTTTACCCCGAGATGCAGGTAAGGTGCAGCGACAGCTTTTAGATAAGCCAGGCCGCCGGAGGGTTCAGCCGGGAAGAATTTTAAAAGCTGACAATCGTTTTCCAAAGCAATCTCGATATCTGTCGGCGTGGCCACTCCAGGAGCGAAGGATAGACCCGCCTGCTGTGCGGCTTGGATGACGCGAGGATTGGTCCCAGGGGCGACCCCAAAGGCAGCATCAGCCGACACCACCTGCCCGACTTGTTGCACGGTGAGGATGGTTCCGACCCCAGCGATCATTTCCGGGACTTCCGCGCGGATTCGGCGCAGCGCACCGAGAGCGGCGGGAGTGCGCAGGGTGAGTTCCATCACATTGATCCCACCGGCCAGCATGGCTTTGGCCAAAGGGACAGCATCTTCTTCACGTTCGATGATGAGAACAGCAATAATTCCAGCTTTTTGGACAATGGACGCAAGAGTAGAAGCGAAAGCGGGCATAAGGGATGAGGGAAAAGAACTTTTGTATGGATGAATCAGACGCCTTGGAAGCGTTTGATTTCCTTGAGCGGAGCAGCGTCTTCAAAGGTCTTGTAAAACGGATCCAGCGGATAACATCCGGAACGCAATCCATTGCGTGGTGCTGTCGTGCAATCGCTAAAAGTGCGGCAGATGAAGCGTTTTTCCAGTTTTACCCCGGTCGTGGCATCGACTAACATCCTTGGATAGCTGAGAACAGCGCGCCCGAGACCCACGACATCGACATGGCCGTTGGCCACGTTGTATTGCGCACTGTTAGGCAGATATTCCTGGAGATAGGAATAACCACTGCCAACGATGATGGTTTCGGGAAATCTGGCTTTGATTGTTTTCACCACTTCAAATTGGCGTGCCACATCGATGAGCGGGTCGTAGGCAGGTTGATAACCGTCGGAGGGCGGGTAGGCTGCGGGACGTTGGATGTGGGGATTGTAGTAGGGACTTCCGGCGGAAAGGTTGAGCAGACTGATGTCGAGAGACTTCAACAACTCGATGAATTGACAGGTCTCGGTAAGATCGTATTCGATGGGATTGTCTTGGTTAACCCCGAAACCGTAAATGTAGGGAAGCGCAGTGGCATAATCCTCGGGCATTCCGGGGCCGAGCTTACCGGGTTCGGCGAGTTCGGGGTTTGGTTTGAAGGGAACGAGATCAAAGGCACTGAGACGCACGCCGATGCCTAGACCGGGTGCCTCGCGGCGGATTTCCTCCACGATTTCGCGGAAGAGCCGCGTGCGATTTTCCCAGGAGCCGCCATATATTCCAGGACGGGTAAAAGCCCCTAGAAATTCGTGCAGCAGATAGCCATGACAATGTTTGACATCGACGAAATCCGCCCCGGCTCGCTGGGCAATCTTTGCCGCCTGTCCGTAATCTCGGATTAACACTGCCAGATCTT
>JBBSAR010000603.1:0-2578 GCA_038252125.1 Desulfatiglandales bacterium | reverse complement strand
GAAAGCCCCAGGTGTAAGAGGCTTTCGCCTTTCCCCTCGTACCAGAGAAGACCGGTTAATCGCCCTGTCAGTGCCGTCCCTTTGGAATCGGTCAAGGCTTCCTCTCCTTCGCCCATATTGCCGAAAGATCCGGTTACCCAGAAGGCGCCTGCGGACCAGGTCATTCGTTTGTCCCTTTTCGCATCCGAATAAACCAATCCAATGTCCCTGCTCGGTGCAAACCCATTGGTGGGCAGGGATCTTTCCATGAAAGTGACGGCGCTGCTGGAGGTAAGTTCTTCCAGGGAAAAGGGCTCCTTCATGTATCCCAGGGTGAAGTCGCCCACGGAAGGCTTTCCCATATAACGGACCCAGACATCCTTTATTGCGGTCGTATTGGCGAAATCGATCTCAAATTTAAATTCCACGGTATTCCAGAAAGTCGCCAGCGTATATGCCCGCAATCTTCGAAAACGGTGGTCAAAACCGCTGAGATCTGGAAAGGCGCCATTCAGATCCTCATCCGTTGCAATATATCCGGTATCGAACCCTATCTTTGTGCCGATTTTAACAACAATATTCTTCTTCGGGCTTTCGATGAACAATCCGTTTTTCCAGTAAGTATGACAATGCGGAAGAGGATCATAAAAACCATCGGCAGCCGTCTTCTTTATGGTCTCCAGGGTTGAACCGGTCTCTTGAGAGTCAGCGGAAACGGCCTTCAAGAGCGGCGGAAAAACAGAAACAAAGAAGCATAACAGGAAAAGCGAAATGCGGGACGCAAATTTGATTTCCATGGACCGCAAATAAGTGCCAGAAGCCTCTTCCAAGCCCTCTTTACACCTTTCCTTCCTGTACAAGGCGTGCGAAATGCGCAAAAGACCGATCAAACGTCGCTTCTTCCTTCGAAGGAAAACAACATCCCGGTAACTCTCTCATTTTCAGATGATAAGAAATGCACTCACAGCAGATTCCCTTTTTGGCGCAAGATCCATAGGAACAGTTGCACCTCTTCAGATTCTTTTCACGATTACATTCCATGAACCATAAACTCCTTCTTCAAGATCTCATTGGTAAGCGGAAAATCGATCATCGCAAAGATAGTCAAAAATGAAAAAATCATAAAGCTTGAAAAAACAAATGTCAAATTCTCCTTGACAATAACGTTCAAATATTGAACATTGGCTTTCATTTTCATGGCGTTGTTCTTTTCCGGATATGTTAAGATCGAAATTGCGTGTAATTGGCTAAGGATGAATAACGAAGATATGCATATGCTCCGTTTGATGGGCGAAATCGACAGGGACGGGAGTTCAAGCCAGCGCGAGTTATCCCGACGTCTCAACCTGTCGTTAGGGTTAGTGAATACCTTTATCAAAAAACTCATTAACAAGGGGTATTTTACCGTTACCACGATTTCAAAGAACAGGCTGCAATACGATCTGACCCCTGAAGGAGTGGCAAAAAAAGGAATTCTCACTGTTGAGTATCTCCGCTATTCGAGCCATTTCTACAAGGAAATCAAAAGGCTGCTGGTAAGAAGATTTGATGAGATGAAAAAGAGCAGTATTCATTCCGTTATTTTTTTGGGGGCCGGGGAGACAGCGGAACTGGCCTATCTTTATATGTTGCTTTCAGGTGTAAAACTGGTAGGGGTAATTGATGAAACACGCTTTGGAAAGAATTTTTTTGAACACCGGATTGAAGGAACGGAACGGTTGGCTATAAATGATTGGGATGCTGTTTTGCTGATGAGGCTGAACAATATGGAAACAGACACGCAATATCTTATGGATAACGGGGTTCATATCGATAGGATAGCGACTCTTTAGCTTTAATGCTGCAATGGTTTTAAACTATGACGATACAACAAACCATCATGGACGATGGGCAATGCAAGCGATGGTATGCACTCCACACAAGAAGTCGTTTTGAACAGAAGGTTCACGATCAGCTCTGTTCCAAATCCCTGGAAACCTTCCTGCCACGCATCCAGGTCTGGAGCAGGAGAAAAGATCGGCGCAAAAAAATACTGGCGCCCATGATTCCGGGGTATGTATTTGTCCGCTCTCAACTTGAGGCGGAAGAGTATTATCACATCATCCAGACGATCGGGGTCGTTCGGATGGTGGCTCTCAAAGGGAAACCGATTCCCGCCAATGATGAGGAAATCTCTTCGCTGATGATCCTTCACGAAACCGACCGCACCGTTCAGAATCGCTCTTACATGGCGAAGGGCAACCAGGTCATGATCATGGAAGGCCCTCTGAAAGGACTAATAGGGGTCTATCTTCGGCACAAGGCCAAAGACAAAGTAGTGGTTAGCCTTGAGCTCCTGCAACGCTCTTTAGAAGTTGAAATCGAGGACTGGGCCTTGGAAAAAGTGCAGGCACAATGAAGAGTCTTTACGGTTTATCAAGCGTTTTTAATGGGTTGCAAAGTGATAATAGCATGATGGCATCTACCCGAATAAAAAAAGCCGCTTTGGAATTCTGTAACCGAAGGTGCGGAGCTGCTGGTTGGAAATAAATATCCTTGCGTTTAGGGTATGTTTTTTGCATGCTGATTCGGGATTGACTTTACTTGTGTGGACCTGTTT
>JBBSAR010000602.1:0-2583 GCA_038252125.1 Desulfatiglandales bacterium | reverse complement strand
TAAAACGGGAACTTAGAAAACAATACCTGTAAGCCGGCGAGGGGCCTTTATCATGACAAGCCTGTATCCTCGCTGTTTTGAGAGAACGGTTCGGGGGCCAACCTATTCTTTCCGGTAAACGGCCAGGATTCCTTCCATCGGACTCAGCTCTTTCATGAGTCGAAATCCCGGATAGGTCGGCATGATTTTATTGAGTCCGTAGACCAGGAACAGGGCGCCTTCTTTTGCACGGCCTTCCAGGAATCCGGCGAATTCTTCGTGCATCACAAGGTAGGTGTAGAAAAGGTCGAAGTCGTCTATTCCTGCTCCGGTTTCGCCTTCCACCCTGCGATGGAGGTCCTCATCCGTTGAATCTCCATGGAAGAGAAAAATATTGTCCGGGGGACCAATTAGGCCATCTCCTGCCAGGGTATTTGTCAGGTCATCCCGCAGGGGGCCGTATTCATCGAGGGTCCATTCATCGAGCTCTATTCCAACGGAAAGTTTTGTCAGATAGCTTATCAGCAGATTGACCCTGCCGTCCGCGCAGCCCAGATCCATGAACCTGGACTTTCCGGGAATCAGGAGCTTTTCATCCAGAAGACGGTCCAGGCAGGCAAGCAGGATTTTGAGGTCCGTGGATCGTCTGAAACCCAGGGGGCCCACATCTCCCACCTTTCGATGGTCGAAAAATTCAGAAACGGCCTCGAGGGTCCTTCTTAAGCGGTCTTCCATTTCTTCATGAACACTTTCAACGTTTCATTGAGAAGGAATAGGGTTTCCAGTTCCCTGCCCTCCATTTCCCTGAGTTTTCTCAACCGATCCTGGGTAATGCGACCGGCAATCTTTCCGCACAGGTAATTGATGCAGATCACATGCCGGCTCACAAGGAGACAGCCGTTTTCCCCCAGAAGAAAACAGCTCTCCTTCTCATATCTCTTGAGGGGGATATCCACTCCCAAAAGAAGGTTGATCAACAAAAGCCACCCGTCATAGCGGTTTTCAAGTCCCGCCCCGCAACAGGATCCCCCTTCAAGCTGGTCGCATCGCCTGCATATCTCCACGATGCCGGTTTGACCCATCTCCTCCCTTGAAGCAACAGTTGCCTCTTTAAGTTGTCCTAAAAGACGGTCCATCTTAGGGTTTTCGAGCAGGTCCTTGCCGAATTCCCGGTAGATATCCCGTGCGTTTTTTACCCTTTCCCGGAAAGGCAAGGCAATGGTTAAGCGTTTTGAAATCATGCGTCTTGCTTTTTGCCGGTTCCCTTGCTGCGCTTTTTGGCGGTTGTTTTTTTCTTCCCGTTCTTGTCATCCGCGAACGCTTTCAAGCCCACGGCCAGGGATTTAAGTTTTTCGTCCACGAGATAGTTGATGGAATCCTTTGTATAGCGACCGGTTGCGGTTTTTACACCGGCCTTTTTCCCGGTAAGGATTTCGATTCCCTCATCAATGGTTTTTACCGCGTACACGTGAAAATCTCCCTTTTTTACCGCCTCTACAACATCCGGCCTGAGCATAAGGTCTTTGACGTTGGTTGCGGGAATCATGACCCCCTGGTCCTTTGAAGAACCCAACCTTTTGCAGCAGTCAAAAAATCCTTCTATTTTTTCATTTACGCCGCCTATGGCTTGAATCTGCCCGTTCTGGTTTACTGAGCCGGTGACGGCGATATTCTGTTTTATGGGGATTTCGGACAGGCTCGAAAGCAGTGCATAGATCTCCGTGGAAGAAGCGCTGTCCCCATCCACCCCGCCGTAGGACTGTTCAAAGGCGATGCTGGCGCTCATGGTCAGAGGTTTGTCCTGGGCATATCTCTTCCGCAGATAGCCGCCCAATATGAGCACCCCTTTGTTGTGAGTCTTTCCGGACATGTCGGCTTCCCGTTCAATATTGATGATTCCCGCCCTTCCCATGGAGGTGGAAGCGGTAATGCGCGAAGGTTTTCCAAAAGCATAATCTCCCATGGAATAAACCGCAAGGCCGTTTACCTGCCCCACGGCCTCTCCGTGGACATCCATATTGAGCGTTCCCCGATCAATCATCTCCTGGATGTGATCCTCTAACATGCTGGAACGGTATTTTCTTGCTGCTATGGCCTTTTCCACATGTTTCTGTTCAACTACCGAAACACTATCCTGGTCCGCAAGGAAAGAGGCTTCCCTGATGAAATCGGTGAGTTCCAGAAAACTGGTGGATATCTTTTCCTGTTTTCCGGCCATGCGAACCGTCTGTTCCACCATGGAGGCCACGGCGCCCCGATCAAACGGTTTCAGCTCTTCCTCATCTGTTTTGCTTTTGATAAATTTGGCGATCTGGAGAACGTTTTCCTCATCCCGGTTCATGGACGTGTCGAAGTCGGCCCTCACCTTGAAGATCTTTTGTAGATCTTCGTCATAGTTCAGCAAAAGACTGTACAGATAATGGTCTGAAATAACGACGACTTTTACATTAAGTTCAATCGGTTCCGGTTTCAGTCCACTTGTGGTGAATAAATAAAAAGGATCGTAAGTCTGGATTTCCAGTTTGTCGCTCTTCAGCGCCCGCTTGAGGGCCTGCCAGACGCCCGGCTCGACGACAGCGTCCAGAAGATTGATCACAAGATACC
>JBBSAR010000601.1:0-2588 GCA_038252125.1 Desulfatiglandales bacterium | reverse complement strand
GTTTTGGGTTTTGGGTTTTGAATATCCTTTTCGTCCCTTTCAGCTTTCAGCTTTCAGCTTTGAGCTTTGAGCTTCAACCGTGAATACCGGTTGCAAATGCATTGGTTTCCACACCGGCCGAGACTCAATATTTTCTTCTTCCAGCGCTAACCTAACCTGCTCTCGATCAGCCCCAAATTCTTCCGGTGTAATCAACACCACCGTCAACCATCTATTTGATCGCGACCACTCCGGCTCCGGCATAAATTCGATCCCTGGCCAATCTCCCAAAGCGCCCTTATAATACGCAAAGATCTCTCGTTTTCTCTTTACCCTTTCATCCAGCACCCGAAGTTGCCCCCGCCCAATTGCCGCCAACACATTGCTCATCCGGTAATTGTACCCTATTTTTACCCTGCCCCCTGACAACTGCCCCCTGCACCCTGTCCTTCAATGCGTAACCCCTTCTCTCTTTACAACCTTTATAAACGTCATCCACAATATCTTGAGGTCAAAATAAAAGGATCTGTTTTCCAGATAATACGCATCAAATTCAACTTTTACCGGAATAGGCAACTCATCCCTACCATTGACCTGTGCCCAGCCGGTAATCCCCGGGATGAGTTTGTGGATACCCTTCCCGGTTCTCAGTTCAACCAGATCGTCCTGATTAAATAAAGCCGGGCGTGGTCCCACAAAAGTGATGTCCCCTTTTAGGATACTGTACAGCTGAGGCAGTTCATCCAGACTGAACTTTCGCAGAAAAGACCCAATGGGCGTGAGGTAAACGTCCGGATTTTTCAGGAGATGGGTTGCAACAGCAGGCGTATCAACGCGCATTGTCCGAAACTTGGGCATCCTGAATATCCCGTTATTGATCCCCACTCTGTTCGACCAGTACAGTGCCGGTCCCTTTGAAGTCATCTTCACCATCAATCCGACAACCAACATCGGTACACTCAAAAAACATAAAAAAAGACTGGCCATGGTCAGATCAAAAATACGCTTCATTTATAGTCAGCCACAGACGCACGCGGAAACACACGGACAAAACAACATTAATTCTGTGTCAGTCTGTGCGGGTCCGTGGCTAAACGACATTGCTTTCTTTGTCTTTAACATCACGCATAACTACTCTTCAGCCTTTTAAGTAGTTAACTCTCCAATTTGTACAAATCGTTCTACAGGCACATATAATTTTTGTTTCGTTTTTTTACCTTGATAATAAATCGCATTGAATTCTTTCTCAATCCGTTTCAAAACCTCGGCCTTAAAATATGGCTCGCCACAATATTCACATTTAGTGCATGGGACGTCATCAACAATAAGGAATTTGCCGGCATGTCTGTATGTATACTGAATTGCAGTAACCCTAAAATTCCTATTTCCACAAAAATGGCAAATTTGCATATCATCCTCGCTCATAAGGGGTTATAAATTTCGGTGGCATCGGAATGTACGCAGTAATAACTGCCAACACATCTTCTTCTTTTCCACAAACCACATGGATAGGTTTGCCTTTCCTGATCTCCGTGTAATGAAAAGAAATAATCGCCGTTCCGAATCTTTTCCTGTATCCATTGTATGTCAAACATAAAAAACCCTTACGCATTTGCCTATAATTCTGTATGTCCTCTCATCTCTCATCTTTTAATCCACACTAATCTGATCCACAGATTACACGGATTACACGGATTCTTCCTCTCATACTTTAATCTGCGTAAACCTGCGAAATCTGTGGAACAAACGCGGATCTTGTACGCATGCTCAATGGCTCTGGTTTTCCTCCGTTCTATTTCTTCCATTTCAGGAATAACCTCGGTTTTGAAAACTTTCATATACTCTTGAATCTCTTGAGAGTTACGATCTACAATTTCCGCATCTTCAGCAAAGCTATATTTGACCTGTATCGTCTTTTTCATGGGTACCTCCGAAGGTTGTTTTCGTAAAGAGAGAAAGGTTCCATTTCATTTGAAAGGTCTATGCGATACATCTCGCCGGTCACAGCCCGATCATGGAGTATCAGCTTACGCTTATCATGGATCACCAGAAAAGGCATGCTTTCATATTGGTTTGCAGTGGCGTCTATAATCCAACGAAATTCCGCTTTCCTACGATCATAGTTTTCGGGCGAAGCCATTTCAATTACCCATATAAATCTCGGCATGGGCAATTCGATCTGATACTGTCTCATATCATCCGAGATCCTGGCTGATGTGAGGAAATGTTTTGACTTTGAGAGGTATTCCCAACACATTGTTCTCGAAGGAGGCCTCAGCAACAAATCCCTGAAACCCGGCAATGGCGCTCGGAGACAGCAGCGTTCTACCCAAGGGGGTTACCTCCGTGGGCCGGAGAACCATTGAGCCGAGATAACCGCCCGATACTTTAAAGACTTCTTCCGGTTTTTCCAGATCGTCCACAAAAAGATGCAACCGAAAGCAGAACTTGCCGTATTCACGATGTCTTTTCGAATAAAAACCGTAATAGGTACTTCGGTAGTCCTTGCCCACCCACACTATTCCGCCTTCCGTCTTCCGTCCTCCGGTTTCTGGTCCCACCCCCATCCTAATCATCCACTCATCCTCTTGTTGTTTCTCTCCTCCCTC
>JBBSAR010000600.1:0-2591 GCA_038252125.1 Desulfatiglandales bacterium | reverse complement strand
CACTTGTTAAATAAGCTGACTTCAAGTTGACTTAGAAGCAGTCTCGACTCTTTATGGTTCATCCAGCAGTGACCAGCAGCCTAAATTAATACAATACCAAGCTTGCACAGCCTTCAATGAGAGTATTCCGACGCATTCCGACCACTCCGGAGCTGCTGAAATAATTTGGCGATGCTGGATAATTGACCTTGCTAAGGATATTGCGCCTCAAGAATTTTCGAGGAGATATCCATTTATTGAGCTGTTTCTGCAAATCTTCTCAAAGCATTATCCCTTGAGAAAAAAACGGCCATTTCTTCTATTTTTCTAACTGGATAACGTTCCATTTCAAAGGCTATTCGGAAAACTGCTTTATCATAAGGAAACCAACTTCGCCTGGGCGGCCGCAATGGGTCTGTAAATCTTGTGGGTTACACCCATGAGTCGGATTCCGGAATATCAAGGCTGAAGATGGTCGATAGGGATGTGTCTGCGATTTTTGTATTTCACAGTATCAGTGTGTCGATGGTACAATCTCAATTTACTCTGTGAACTAAATTAGCAGGCTCGTCAAAAAAAGCAATAGAAATTTTGCGATGGTCCGACCAGTATATTGCCGGGGGTTTCTTCCTTTACAGACACCAATTCTTGACGGACATTCGGGTATCCAGGTATTCGCCCTGAATCGGTCTGCCAACGTATGACAAGGATATACTGCCAGGATATCTTGGGTGAAACCTGTGCCGTCTTAATTGCTTTGGACGGCTTCTCGGCCATTAAAGCTCTGGAAGAGAATCCGCCGTACTTGATCCTTCCGGATATTATAACGTGTGCGTTGCCTTGCGCATAAAACTTTTACAAAACGTTTTTATGGTGTAGATTTTGGTGTACGGTTACGGGGGTGATGTTATGAAAACTATCGCATTCACGGATTTCAGAAAAAATGCCTCAGGGTTCATCAGCGAGGTGGAACATGAGGAAACGCTTGTTCTTTTGCGACGCGGGAAACCTGTTGCGGGGGTGATTCCGTTCTCGTACCGGGTTCAACAAACCCCTTCCTGGATCCGGAACAAAATGGTACATTTAGAAATCGGTTCACAGGTGAGAAATGAACCAAGACATGGCGGAGAAGGCCCGGGCCTTCTCCGCCGAAGTCTGTTTGTTAAAGCGTCTATAAATTTTGACAGGATTTGTTCATTGGGATGGGGAATATGGTTATTCTATTTGATTTTGACGGTACGATTGCGGATTCATTTTCCATATTCCTGCACTGTATGAACAAACTCTCACAGGCTTACGGTTATGAGAAAATACAGGACTCCGCGGAGAACAGGAAGAAAGGGATGCGACGGATTCTCAGTGAGGATATGAAGATTTCATCGGAAATGATCCTCCCTTTTTCAGACCGTATCAGGGATGAAATAGAGGAAAATTACCAGGCATTGCCCCTGTTTCCAGCTATGAAAGCGGTTGCCAGGGAGCTGATGATAGATCATACGCTGGGTATTGTATCCACCAATTCCAGGACAATTGTTCAAAAGACTCTCCAACAGGAGTGCCTGAATATCGATCTTTTATACGCGGATATCCCTCTGGGACAAAAAGGGGAGGTACTCAAGAAAATAACTGGAAACGGTTTACGGGCTTCTTCCGACTTTATCTACGTGGGTGATGAATGCAGGGATATCGAGGCCTGCCGGGCGGTGAGAATGCCAATCGTTGCCGTCACGTGGGGCTTTGATTCAAGAAAAGACCTGAAATCCTGTCACCCCGATTATTTGATTGACGACCCTTCGGAACTTCTTAAGGTAATGAATATTGAGGTAAAGCAGTAAGTTCATAATAGCCAGGAGAAAGAAAATGAAAGTCGTTGGATTCAATGGCAGTCCCAGAAAAAACGGCAACACCGGTATTCTGATCCGCAAGATTTTCCATGAGCTGGAGAAGGAAGGCATCGAAACGGAGTTGATTCAGCTTTCCTACAAAAAGATTCATGGATGCATAGCGTGTTACAAGTGCATGGAGAATAGGGATCGTCGTTGCGCCATGGACGATGACAGCGTGAATGAATATATTGAAAAAATAGAGCAGGCGCAGGGTGTTGTCCTGGGATCGCCAGTCTATTTTATGGATGTGACGCCTGAAATGAAGGCGCTGATCGACAGGGTCGGTTTGTTTCCAGATCGAACGGGGGGATGTTCAGGAACAAGATCGGCGCTCTGGTGGCCGCGGCCCGTCGGGCGGGCGCCGTGAACACGCTCGACTCCATGGGTCATTTTCTTTTGAGTATGGAGATGATCATTGTGGGACGTGCCATTGGATTGGGTATGAATGAGGGGGATGTGGAAAAGGATGAAGAAGGCCTGATGTTGGCGAATGCCCTTGGGCAAAGGATGGCCTGGCTGCTGAAGAAGCTCTACGCTTGAACCGTCCGGTCTGTTTCCGGAAGACCCGGGCGAACTTTGAGAATTGTTTCCTTTCTTATCTGGACGGCGCCGGGTTTGGCCCTCGGTGGCTTGGTGACATATCTGGCCATGGTACAGGAGACGGGAACAATCCCTCCTGCTCGCGCTTTGCTATGAAAGGCTGCGATGGCCGCGGCATCCTTGAGT
>JBBSAR010000599.1:0-2601 GCA_038252125.1 Desulfatiglandales bacterium | reverse complement strand
GTCATAAGCGGGAATTGCTGGGCACTTGCCATCATCGCTTCCCGAAAATGCCGTTATTTTTCCTGATGCAATTCCTGAGAACCCATTATCATAGATTGCCATGGAAAAAGATGCACGCACATCCGAGAAGCATCTATTGCCCTGTCTCAAAAATATTTTCCGAGGAATTGGCAATTTAAGATGCCTCGATGTTGCTATGAAGTAGGTTGCTGAGGTTTATCAATTGGGAGCTGAGTTCCTCATCGGCCCCTATGATATCCCTGATGAACTCGTTGTTTTCCTGTAAGGTTGTCTTCAATACGTTCCAGGATTTCTTTTTCGCCTTTGGCCAGTATGAGGTTGCAAGGTTAGTCATCAAGTGGAGCTGCTTCCCGAGAAATTGAGCAGTTAGGTAAGGGCTTTGCATTTGGATCCACTTTGTAAACCTCGAAATGACTTTTTCATGGAGACCTTCACCTGTATATGAGAACTTAAACGGGTGGGCGAAATCAGTATTCCAAGTGGCTGTGTAAGAAATAATACGATTTTTCAGATCTGTATTCGAGATAAAACTTTCATGCTTTAAGGCTTTTTGCTGAAGAATGCCGAACCATATTTCGATCAAGTTGAGCCAAGATCCATGAGTTGGAAGGAAGTGAAAAACGATTCTTTTTTCAGGAGATTCCAACCATTGACGGCGGTCCTGCCGGGTTTTGAGTGTGGGCAAATTGATACCACATAATTCAGCGATTCCCGAACAGAAGTCCTCTGTGGAATGAGAAGAATAATTGTCGCAGATGTAATGAAGTTCAGCGGATCTCTCATATTGAAGAACATGGTTTTTTACGGATGATATTATAGTGGATGATGTGTGGTCGGGAATGCAGTCGGTGAAAACCTGACCATTGGAGACTTGAAGAATGGATAGAATGGAGACTGTTCCATGTCTCACATACTCAGGTTCCAGGTATTCCGGGCGGGAACCTTTTGCCGGCAATCTTGGCGCTTTACGTTCCAAGGCCTGTAATCCGGTGCATTCATCCAGGCAAAACAGATATGGATAGGCTTTTTTATAAACTTCGATGATTTTCTCCATTTTCGGGAAGAATTGGGGATCGCAAATCTGCAGGAAGTATTTGTTTCGATAAGGTTTTAATGCATTGGATTTGAGAAAACGGTGGATTGAGGAGCGGCTTATGGTACATTGGAGAATATGGGGATGCTTTTGAAGATATGTTTCAGCCCAGCGTATAGACCATCTCGAACATCCAGGTAACGGATCATGCTGACAATAGAAAGCGAGGACCCTGTAGTTGACTTCAGGTGGTATAGTGGGTGGGCGGCCGCTTCGAGGTTTGTCTAAAATGCCATCCCCTGACTGGAACCTCTCTTTCCAAATGAAAACAGTCTTAACATGACAGCCTAATGCCGAACTTATAGTGGTTTCAGGAATCTTGTGTTGTAAAAGGACCCATAGTTGCAGGCGAAATACCAGGCTCGCCCATGGGGATTTGGAGGTAGAATTGGTCGCCAGATTTAATGCCTTTGTGTTGACTTGTTTTCTGAGGAGTTCGAAGATTTTTTTTTAGCCTCAGATAAATGTTCAGAGAGAGAATCTCTGATGCCGGAAAGGCCGAGCTTCGAAAGGTGCAAAAGGATGCTTCTTGGTGAGAGGGTAAGTCCACAGCGCTCTTCAAGCTTTTTGGCCAGTTGTTCTCCACCCGTTGGACGTTGAGCCACAGCTTCGATAATAAATTGCTTGATGAGTTCGGCCTTGATTTCAGGGCTAAAGCGGTAGTCTTGCCGTTGCCCTTGCCTTTGGTCAATGATGCCTTTAACGTCTTCTTTCGCCAACTGCCTGGCCAGTTTTCCTGTTCGATCGGCGGAAAGGTGCAAAGCCTCGGCGACACGGTTATACGCAAGAAGGCCGCTGTTTGCCAAAGATAAAAGAACGGTCCTCTTTTGAACAGGATTAGCATCCGGGATTTGAAGGACAAGGTTTCCGGCCTGAAAATCTACTTTCACCAAAGAATCCTCTATTGTGATCGTTGGTGTTATTTGTTCAGGGAGAGGGCGTTTAAAGGAAGAGGCCTTGGATCTCTGGTCTTCAAAAGCTGAAAGCCCTTGGCGACTTATAGCGAGTACCAAAGAACGAATGGTTCCCGGTGGCATATTCAAAAAGCTTGAAATTGCGCTTCGATTAGCCCCAAGCAAGAACAGAGCATATGCCAGTATTTTTTGAACAATTTTTCTGCTCAGCAAAACTTCAGCTTGGCTAACGCGCTGATCGGAGAGTCCTTGAGAAAACGATAATCTTTCGCAATTCATGGTGCCTCCAAATGGTTAGTAGTTAATCCACTTAGAAGCATCTTAATTGCTTGGATTATTGCTGTCAAGCGCTTTATTCGATATTTTTGATTTTTATGTGGATTATAAGCGCTGGATTTCGAGTTATCTCAAATTGCTCAACCAGGGAAAGAACTTTTGAGACACGGCACTAGTCTTACCTTTTTTACGGCTTCCCAGCCGCCCAAACTTCGAAGCAAACCACCACCGACCAACTCGGGTCTGCGTCCCGAATCAACGCCTTCTTCTACATACGCATAATAGGTTTCTCTTGCC
>JBBSAR010000598.1:0-2607 GCA_038252125.1 Desulfatiglandales bacterium | reverse complement strand
CACCGGTCCGGGCGCAAGGACCGCAAAGGCCCATTCCCAGACTATAACCTCAACCAGTGGGGGTATAATGCGGATTGAGATCATGGTCAACAGAAATCCAAGGGTGGTTTGAATGGTGAGTGCCGTTCCCACATAGCGAGGGTCCGTAAGCTCGCTGACGGCCGCGCTGAACTGGGCGCTGTCGGCCACGACAGTGATCCCCCAAATGAGGCAGAGAACCGTCAGAATCCCTGGATTGGAAAAGAAGATCCCCACGCACAGTGTGCATGCGCCGGATAGGATCAGGCTGATTACCGTCACCCGCGATCGTCCGAAACGGTCGGCTAAAAGACCGGCCGCCAGACTGCCGAAAGCACCTACGGCGATAGCCGCAAATCCGGCCAGGCGCGCTGATTGAGTGCTCCAACCGGCCGAACTGTAACTGACGATCAAAAAGATGGGGACCCATGTCCACATACCGTACAATTCCCACATGTGACCCAAATACCCAAAATTGGCAAGTCGCGTGGGCTTGTGGCGTAACACCCTGCCCGCGAAACGCCAGTTGAAGGGGGCCACTCCTGTCAGAAAAGGGCCTGCATGGACCCCGATTCCCACCAAAAGGGCGCCAAGGGCGGCCAAAGCGGAGGTGACCAACAGTACCGCACGCCAGGGCGGCATGCCGTCGTCACCCAAAAGTGGAAGGGCATTGAGCAGATGGGGAATGGATTTGCCAAGAACAATCCCCCCAACCAGCAAACCGATTCCCAGGCCACGATCTTCCTTACACCATGTTGCAGCCAGTTTCATGCCGGGTGGGTAGCTTCCGGCGAGTCCCATGCCGGTAATGAAGCGGAACAAAAGGGCGAGGGCGGGGGCATGACCAAGGAACGCAATACCCGCGTTGGCTGTTGCACTCCCGAAGGCGCAAACGGCAATCAGACGATTGGGAGGGATGCGGTCGGCCAGATTCAAGAGGGCAATCAGGAGGGCGCCAAACACAAAGCCCACCTGGACGCTCATGGTCATCCATGATTGATCCGCTCCGTTGAGCCGCCATTCTTCCGTCATCTGGGGCAGGATTGCGGAGCCGGAGAACCAAAGGCCAAAAATAAGCACCTCCGCCGTTACCAGGAGGATAAGATTACGCCACTTCTCGACCCCTGAGATAATCATTTGGCACAGTTACTTGAAAACGAGAACGACATCTTTTTGTTTCCAGAATTTTGTAATAAGGAGTGTCTCTACAAGGATTCCTTTGTCAGTTTAACTTGATGCAGCGTGGAGATAGGCCTCATCGATTCTTCGCACAAGATAGGTCAGATCGGATTCCTCATATTCATAGATATCAAAGCAGTAGCCATCCCGTCCGAAGAGGCCCCCGGGGACCATATCGCCTCTTTCGTCCGGGTCCGTGATCCCTTCTTCGTAGAAACATACGGAAAGCCAGCGATTATCCGGATCGTCGTCTATGACGTCTACCATAATAAAAAAGGTTCCCTCTTTTTCCTTTTCCGTGGATTTTATGACGTGTCCTCTCAGGGAATAGCTTACCCCCGGCCGCGACTTGAAGACCAGCTCAACCCTCGCTTTTTCGGAGATCTTCCCTTTCAGTTCCAGAAACATCTTTTTGATGTCCTCCTGATCCTTGAGCCATCCATCGACCAATTTTGAAATGGCATCCTCTACGGCTGGCGTCTCCTCTGATTTCATGCTTGTCCTCTGTTTTCTCCGATCCCCTCATTAAATCCTCTCAAAAATTTTTCTGTCGCGGTCCTGCAGGTACAGGTGGGTATAGGCCCCGTCACAGCCTTCATGAAACCATTCCATCCCCTGTTTCCGACAAGGTTCACATGCCCATTTCGGGATCTGGACGGCCAGGATATGCTGCCCCAGACTGGATGTGGACACGGTGGAGAGGACCCCTGCGCAGCATCCGCAGCTTCTAATTTTTTCGTGCTGCCGCTCGCGGATGTTATCCGTATCGTAAAAAATATCCCGCGCCCGTTCCACAATCACTCCTTCAGCAATTTCCGCCTTGTCGGGTAGGCATTTCAGGAATCTCTCTTCAATGTTTTCGGCTATCTTCTCAATTTGCCGCGTGACAATCGGCGATTGGGGCCGGTAATCGGCGTCGTAGTTGGGTTCTTTTACGCAGGAGGTATCCATGCCCGCCATGGCCATGATAATCCCCACATTCACATAGGGGAGGGCGTCTTCCACCGCATACCCGCCTTCCAGGACCGCGATATCCGGTTTGAGCTGTGCGTTCAGCAGGGCGTATCCGCGGGCGGAGAAGTTCATGTTGGTAATAGGGTCATTGAAATGATTATCCTGGCCCGCCGAATTTATGATCAGTTCAGGCCGGAATTGATCCAGCAAAGGCATGACAAGCCTTTCCATTACGTAAAGAAAGCCTGCATCCCCTGTTTCAGGCGGCAGCGGAATGTTGATGGTGGCTCCCTTGGCATTGGGTCCTCCCGCTTCAGCGGGGAAACCGGATCCGGGATACAGGGTGCGGCCATCCTGGTGAAGGGAGATAAACAGGGTGTCCGGGTCATGCCAGTAGATATCCTGGGTTCCGTCTCCGTGGTGGCAGTCCGTATCCACAATGGCCACCCTTCTAAT
>JBBSAR010000597.1:0-2611 GCA_038252125.1 Desulfatiglandales bacterium | reverse complement strand
GGTGCCCTGGAGCCGGTTACGTTGGATGACATGGGCGGCGAGGTGCTCATTGTTGCCAGTGTGCCTTCCCTTGATACCGCCGTCTGTTCCAAAGAAACCAAACGCTTCAACAAGGAGGCGGAGTCCCTCCCTGGCGGCGCCAAACTGGTGGTGGTGAGTATGGACCTTCCCTTCGCCCAACAACGCTGGGCAAAAGAGTATGATGCTACGAACATTACTTTCCTTTCCGATCACAAAGAGGCATCCTTCGGCCAGGGATTCGGTGTTCTTATCAAGGAGTTGAGACTGTTGGCGAGAGCGGTCTTTGTCATCGACACAAAAGGAAAGGTGGCCTACGCACAGCTGGTCAAAGAAATGACCGACGAGCCTGATTACGCCGCGGCGCTGGCCGCTGCCCGGAAGGTTGCTTGAAAAGGAGGAAGAATGCTCCGCAATATAAAAGAGCTTTATAATCATGCCCTTAAAGCGGAAGACGGAGAGATCGGTCGTTGTAAGGACTTTCTCTTTGACGATGAACGCTGGACCGTGCGCTACATGGTCGCCGATACGGGCAAATGGCTGCGGGGAAAAAAGGTCCTCGTGTCCCCCATTTCTCTTGGAAAGCCGGACTGGGATGGAAAACTCTTCCCGGTCCGATTAAGCAAGGAACAGATCGAAAAGGCGCCGGGGCTTGACTAGGACGCCCCCGTCAGCCGGCAACAGGAAATGCGCTGGACCAAATATTTCGGCTGGCCATACTATTGGCAGGGACCGGGTTTATGGGGCCCGGCGGATTATGCGAATGCACTTTTTATTCAGAGCCAGGTGGAGCGGGCTTCCGAGGAGAAATCCGTTTCCGGGGACGAGCATCTGCGCTCCACGAAAGAGGTTATGGGATACCATATCCAGGCCACCGACGGTGAGATTGGACATGTGAAAGACTTCCTGCTGGATGACACGACCTGGACCATCCGCTATCTGGTGGTGGATACCAGGAACTGGCTGCCGGGACGGAAAGTTTTGGCGCCATCCGCCTGGATAAACTCCGTGGACTGGCCGGAACGAAAAGTGTATGCCGCACTCACCAGGGAGCAGGTCAAGACCAGCCCGGAATATGATGAAACCATGCCCCTTGATGAGAATTATGAGGCCAGACTCTCCGAACATTACAGGCTTCCCATCCATCGAGGGATAGGGCCGTTGTAGGAGGGCGTGTCTAACGGGCAGTCAGAAGGATTTCCGCTTTTAAAGGCAAATGGTCGGACGCCCGCCTTGCCAAGGGGCTTCTGTGTGTTCCTATCCATTGAAGTGCGCTTGGGGGTCGAACAAGTATGCGATCCAGCGCGAATAGGGGAAACATGGCGGGAAAAGAGGGGATGGCCGGCGTGGGCCCCATGACGCAACGCAGCTGTCTCAAGGCCCGACTATAAGGAAAGGGTTCATTCAGATCGCCCAACAAAATGACCGGGACGTCAGTGGGTCCGGCCATGATCTGTTCCTTCAGTCGCTGCATCTGTTCCTTTCTCTCCGCCCATTTGAGTCCCAGGTGCGTCGCCAGGACGCGAAAGGGCAGGCCGTCTTTTCGCAGGCTGACATCAATGATCCCCCTGGGTTCCTTTCCAGGGACGCTGATAGCCACTTTTCTGAGATCGTCCATTTTTAGATGGGTTACAACGGCATTTCCAAAGGGCGCCTCCGATGAACGCAGGAAAGTCGGCCCTGCAATGGTCTTGAATGGACAGGAATGGATATTGCCGATCCATTGAGAGGTCATCTTAACCGTTGTTTCGAAACAATCAACCTCTTGCAGGGCGACCACGTCCGCCTTGATTTCCTCTAAGACCCGGCGAATGCGATCGGGTCGTCGGCAACCATCCGTTCCCACAAATCCATGGATGTTGTAGGTGGCAGCGCGCAGTGATATGGCGCCACACTCCAAGGGAACCGCATTTTCAGCAGGATTCTTCAAGGGCACTTCTTTCACTCCTCACTGCTGTTATCCATTGCCGCCCCTTTGTTTTTTTTCCTCCCGAGCCATTTTCCGGCAAAAAAGGCAACCAACAGGATGACGACAACAGTGACTCCAAGTATCAGGAAACGCTCGCTGGTGGGGTTTAAAATGGCCTGTTCCAGTTGATCTTCAAAAATGGAAATGGCAACGATGCCGGGCGCCATGCCGATCAATGTGCCGGCAAGGAAGTGAGAAAAGGGGATATGGCTGGCCCCCGCAAGCAAATTCACCACGGTGAAGGGGGCCACGGGAACGATTCGTACCGCGGTAACCGCCATGATTCCGTGGTTTGACAACCAGCGGTTCAATTTTTTAATACGGGAACCCGCCAGACGGGATACGATGTCGCGCCCGAGGAGAAAACCGATTCCGTAGCCCGCGGCTGCTCCCAGAACAGAGCCCGACAACGCGTAGAAAATACCTCCGAAAAGGCCGTATATAAATGCCGTGGCAAGTATCAATAGCACCACGGGAAAAGCAACGAGACTCCCCGCAACGAAACTCCCCAAAACGATCCAGGGCGCCGCGGCATGGCTCTGTATGCTTTCCGCTGTATTTTTCATAAACGTTATGTTCGCCCATTCATTCATCGGAAGCCAACGCCAGCCCGCCACGAGTCCT
>JBBSAR010000596.1:0-2612 GCA_038252125.1 Desulfatiglandales bacterium | reverse complement strand
TGTCCAGATACAGCTTGAAAAATTTTGGCCAACCATAAACATCGGAATGGGGTATGGCCCTTCGCACGGCATCAGCGGCCTTCGTATTTCTTTTCACTTCGCTGATCAAAGCACAAATATCATCCTCAGAACCGCGTTCCCATATAGAATGAACAACGGCTACACTCCATTCGTTATCTTTTGTGTTGATATGGCGATGTTCCATGACAAATGACCGTATCCTATTCAAATTCTCTGGCAGCAAAATATAGGCTCAGGAAGCCATTCCGTCACGAGGTCTTTTTTGGTGCCGCATCTGATTCCTATGGCAGCACCGGCCCTTCTATGCTGGTACGGACAAGTGGCTGAATGATAAGAGTTTCTTTGTACCAGCATAGAAGGACCTCTCGACGGTCGGTGAAGGTTTATCCAAGATGCGGCACCAAAAAAGACCTCATGACTACATTCCTGCCATTGTTTTTGAATAAGATACAAATGACCTTCGTTTTCCAAGTGGCAGGCTTTACGGCAGTTCGTTTCTTTTCATCCGAACAGGTGCTCAAAGAGCGTAAAACAGTCTTGTTTTGATGATAGGAAAGTTCCTGTCGATTGTCAATCCACGATGTCCGTTTTGATGATGCCTCGCAACGCATTAATTGCACACGATGAAAGAATCAATGGATGACAAAAAGGATGGAGGAATGGTAAGGTTGTTGTACCCGTGAAAGATGTCTTAAATCAGGAGGAAACCCGCCTATGCAGATCATAGCGGACAATATTCAGATAACAGATCCGGTTGTTGAAAAAGCCTTAAATGAGATGGACCCGTTTCCCATCCAGGACCTTGCAAAAAGATGCGAGAACGCAGGAGCCGACGTGATTGATATCAACCCCGGCCCACTTACGCGAGATGGAGAGAAGAAGATGATCTTTCTTGTGGAGGCCGTCCAGGAAGTGAGCAACCTTCCCCTCTCCCTGGATACATCCAATCCTTCAGCCATGGCCGCGGGACTTCAGGTATGCAGGAAGACACCAATCATTAACGGGTTTTCCCTGGAGCCGGCCAAGATCGAGCATATCCTTCCCCTTGCAGCAACCTTCCAGTGCGATATCACAGGCTTTCTCCTCCATCCAAACGGAATGGCGCCGGCCAATGCCGAAGAACGCCTCACCCTGGCGGTGCAGCTTTTTCAGGCATTGACTGAAAAAGGTGTTGAACCGGAGAGACTGATTATCGATCCGGTGCTGGCGCCCCTGATGTGGGAGGACGGACCGCGACAGGCCATGGAACTCCTGAATGTCATTAGGATGCTGCCGGAACTCCTGGGATGTCCGGTAAAAACCGTCGTGGGACTCTCCAACCTGACAAGCGGCAGAGGTCCGAAAGAAAAGAAACGCCTACTGGAAGCAGTTTACCTGCCCATGCTTGCGTCGGCGGGGCTGAACATGGTCATGATGAACATCTTTCATCAAAACACGGTCTCCGTGGCCAGGGCATGCGGCGTCATCACCCGTCAAGGGACCTTTTCGTGGGAGGAGGTGGCGTAGCAGCTAACCGACAACCAACACCAAATCCAATTCTTCCTCTTTTTTTCTCAGCCTTTTTATGAGGATATGAAGCAGATTATAATAGACTTTCTTGCCGATACGATCATCGGCCATAATCTGCTGAAACGCGCTTTCCGGAATCTTGAGGACTTCGCCGGACTGAACCCCGATAACCGATGCCGACGCCGTGGTCTTCTCAATGAGAGAATACTCGCCAAAGCAGTCGCCTTCATTCAATATGTTCAGGTTGACCTCTGAAGCTCGATGTTCTTTCTTCCCTTCGAGCCGTTTCGGAAGAAGAACCCTAAGCTGTCCTTTGATCAAAATATACAGAGCTGCCGGTGTCTCCCCTATTTCTATCAAAGGTTCTCCTTTCTCGAAACTTACTTTTTGGCAATAGTGGGCGATTGCCTTCAGGTCAGCCCTTTCCAAACCACCAAACACTTCCACGTTCGACAAAATGTCAGCTATTTTGTTTTGGAACATTAGTCGCCTCATCCAATTCTGATCGATTATCGGGCACAAACACAAGGCCAAATTCTGAAGCGCAGTCGGCACAAAATTAGAAATGTCATTCTCGGAACCGCCGATTGCACTTCTTTGGCCCAAATGCTGCCTTATCGTAGCAGGAAAGTGGAAAGATCTTCAATAAAAATAGAGAGGTGTAGACATCGTGGTGTATCAAGCTGATATCTCAACCCTTTCGATGTTTGATGTACTATCAGATATTGCAGATCCCCTTCGAAAGAATCGTTGACCAAAAGGAGTCTTTGAAAGTCCAGGTTTATTTGGGTATCCCTGGAATTCCGATATAAGGATTAAAAAAAATCAAAATTTTTCCAAAAAATGGTGCAAATTTTTGATTTCAATTATTAATTATCGTTTAGCACGAGAAGGCGCCTGAGAGTGCACGAGGCGCACGTGAGTCCACATAGGACGTCGTATTAAGTAATTTAAATGACTACATAATAGCGATATAGCCGATTTGACATCTGCCCGTTTTTATGCTTAACTTCCGGCCATGACCAGCCGGGATCAATTACACGAAACACTCTGCAACCGCCTATTCTGGCACACTGCCGAAC
>JBBSAR010000595.1:0-2616 GCA_038252125.1 Desulfatiglandales bacterium | reverse complement strand
GGAATGGACGTGGTAAGGAAGATAGGCGCCGTGAAAACAGGCGCCATGGACAAGCCCGTTGAACCGGTCGTCATGAACAAGGTGACTATTCGAAGGTGATTTCATACCACACAATAAGTGATTGAATACGTTATCAACATTTCGAGACCTGTACCATGGAAATCTGCAAAAGACTCGACACGGAAAGAATATTTCTCGACGTTCCTCTTCCCGATAAAGATGCGGTTCTTCGTTTTGCGGCCGAAGCTTTCGTCGTGGGCGACATTGTTGCTGACGCGGACGCGCTCTATGACGGATTGATAGAACGGGAGGAAACCATGAGTACAGGGATCGGAAAAGGTATTGCCATTCCCCATTCTTCAAGCCGGGATACAGAGGATCCGGCAATTCTATTTATTCGACTTGCGGAGCCGATTGATTATGATGCAATCGATGGGGTTCAGGTTAGGGTTGTCATCGCTCTTGTGGCGCCGGAACGCGATCCGGATCTCCATCTCCAGGTGCTCGCCGACCTGGCCAGACTTTGTCAGCATCCGGATTTCATGAAAGCCGCTCAAAGCGCAAAAGACCGGGAGAGCCTCCTGGAAAACATCAGGCGGGTTGAAAAACAGATTGTCTTTCCATAAAACGACGAGGAAAACGTTTACCCTTGTCCCTTCCTTTGCTGTTCGCTGATTACCCCATCAACCTTAAATCCTTGAGACTTCATGTCAGGCGTTGTCCGCCTCCACCGCGCTCAAAATCCTTGCATAGATTTCAGGATAGCTGAAAACAACCCTGTTCCATGAGGGAATCAGCGTGCTCTCGTGCGGCCCCTTGCTCTGTTCCCAGGCCGTCCAGAGAAATCCCCTGAAGTAACGCGCGGAAAGTTCTTCCTCGTGTCGATCGAAGTCCAGTTCATTGACTTCGGCATCATCACTGAAACTTTTTACAAACTTGAGCGCATTGTCATAATAGGTGTGCAGCAGCATATCCACAAAGGCATCATCGAGGGGAAAGCCATGAGAACGCATGTACGTAAGATAGAATTTGGCGATATCCACCACCATTCTGTGAAGGCCTTTTTGGGCGTCCTCCGCGGAAAGATCCTGATGTTTGTGTTCGTAGTTGGGCATGAGATCTATCTGGGCAATTTTCCTCGCGATAATCCGATGGTAGGCCTGAGAGAGGGTAGCGACTTCAAGCCCCCAGTCATAGGCAAAGTCCATTCCCCGGGCGACTCTGGCGGAAAAACTGAATTCTCCCGCAAGAGGGTATTTGAAGCTTCGATGATAATCAAAAAATTTCTCCAAATCATAATTCTTCCGTTCGCGCATAATGTTCTTCAGGGCATCAACAAAAGGCATGACGAATATCCTGGTCACCCTGCCCTTCATTGCCTTTTCCGTCGGAGAAATGCGGGCGTAGAAACCCTTGCAGAACTCGAAATCATTGTTGGGATTCGCGGTGGGTCCAATCAATCTTCCAAGGAGGATCCTTTTGTAAGTAACAATGTCGCAATCATGCAGGGCAATGGTCTGGCAATCGTCCCGAGCAAAAATATATCCAAGGCTGATCCATACGGACTGCCCTTTGCCCTGCACCCCCACGGGAATTTCCCGTGCCGCAATTTCCTGGAACAGTTCCTGGATTCGCGGACCGTCCACCCAGACGATTTTCACATCACGCTCCGGCGTGCGGAGTCTTTCAAAATATTCCTTTGCTTCATGAAACCGGGTTGCATCCTGTGCGCCTCCGAGCGCCACAATGACCGAATGGATGTAGTTTACCCCTTGAATTTCCGATAATATATTCCCTAATACTTCCGTATTGTATATTTCGGAATGCAGACAGGGGAGCAGGAGACAGATTGGCAGATGCCGCCCATATTCGGTGAGTCTCCCTTCAAGAGCCGACTGATACGCTTCTCTGTCAAACCCTTCGTAAAGGCCGTGAAGCGTGGTAATAATGCCGTTTTGATTAAAATCCGCCATGACAAGATCCTCCTCGCCCGTTTTCACGGGAAATGCGATATGGTGCATGAAGATAAATGATCGTATGCATTGTATGATCATACTCCATTATCTTTTCTGGGTAAAGAAAAACGGATCAAATACAACCCGTCCTTTCTGTTGCCCCGCCACCTGACTTGTGATACAGTACGGACTTTCAAGATAAGAACCTGCGGTACCGGCGATACCCGCCCGGATTATCAACATTACAGGAGTGTGCTATGAAAGAAATGGATTACATGGCGGTAGCTGACAGAGCCATGAAACAAATTAAAAAAGGTGCTTTCCTGACCGTCCGTTCAGCCGAAGGGCTCAACACCATGACCATTGGCTGGGCAACCATTGGATTTGTATGGCAAAAGCCCATCTTCATGATTGCGGTGCGGAATTCCCGGCACACCTTCGAGATTATCGAAAAAGCTGCCGATTTTACGGTTTCCGTTCCCTCCGGCGATATGGCGGCGGCCATTGCGTTCTGTGGGACCAAATCAGGCAGGGAGTTTGATAAATTCAAGGAATGCAACCTGACCACCGAAAACGCCCGAAAGACGGAAAGCCCCGTCATTGCCATACCCGGCATCCACTTTGAATGCCGGATCGTTTTCAAAGCGCCCATGGATCCGGC
>JBBSAR010000594.1:0-2632 GCA_038252125.1 Desulfatiglandales bacterium | reverse complement strand
TGACTTCGGCTCTTTGATCGCTGGGATCAGGGGGTTTTTGCAGCGGCCCAAGATGATGCTGTGGCCCGTCCAGGGATATTTGTCGAGGTCCCCAATGTCTCGAACAACCTTCGCCTCCAAGGGGGTCATGTGGATGTAACGGATCAGGTCCAAAAGACAATCGTTGTTTTCATAGGAGATGGAATTGTACCGGCTTTCAAAGAGATACCCTGATCGCCTGTGCCGCTTGTTGAATGTGACCGCATATCCGGTCATCAGCCGGTGCATGACCTTGCTGAGCGGCGTGGGATCTGTCCGGAGGAGGAGATGGAACTGATCCGGGATCAAGGCCCAGGCGTAGCATTGGGTCTGGGTCTCATCCAGGATGCTGGCAAGCCTTTCCAGAAAAGAGGCCCGGTCTGTGTCGTCTTTGAAGAGCTCGATTCCTTCAATCCCCCTGGCCGTCACATAGTGGAGAAGATCAGGATCGTCGGATCTTTGACGATAGGCCCATTGGTCTTTGGCAACGGCTCCAATTGTGTCGAGGGGGAACATGGCTGGCTCTATTTCAGTTTTGACTGATGAGTGTTTGGTTTTTGGTTCGGGCCTTTGGGTACAACCTTTTTGGGAAGAGGGACGGGATGACTTTATGCGTTATTATCCTACCGATGTAATGGGGGTCATCCGAACCTATTCCTCCTTCTGACTTTATTGTTGAACCCCGGTTAAATAGGAGAAAAAACAGATTTAACTGGGTAAACCGCGAAGGCGCGAAGAGCGCGAAGGGGTTTTTTGTTTTTTCCGGATCGGGGTGGAACCGATCAGGAAAAGGAAACGCTTTGGGTGGTGGCTACTGTTTCAGATCGTTTGCCATGCGCTTGATGCCGTCTTTCATGAGAATTACATTCCAGTTTAGAAGAAATCCGAGTTGAAGATTGAAAAAAGTAATTGAACCGCCAAGGCACGAAGATCGCAAAGGGGGTTTTTTTAGACAGGATTTGCAGGATTTTGTGGATTTATTGTTGGTTTCATTATTTTCCGGATGAAAATGATGAAATACAAGCTGCTTCGCAGAGGTACTTTTCACCAATGGGGGTATCCAGTCAATCCTGAAGGCGACGACTATTGTAGTGTCTCCAGCCCTTCTTTCAGCATTTCATTAACGAGTCTGCGTGTAGGAATTTTTTGTCTTTTTCCGAGTTCCCTGACATTTCTTGCAATGTCATTCTCTAATTCAACCCAATCACGATTCTTCCTCAAATCAAAGCTGAAATCAACAGGTTGTATCAAATGTCCATAATCAGCCATGTCATGGGTATCGAACCATTCAGCAGCCTCCTCATAGGTTCCAAAATCGAGCTTTCTATCTTTTACCATATTTTTTTCTTTCAGCTTTTGTCATTTCCCGTGCGCTTATAACCAAGGCCCGGCCGTCAGGCCCCAAAGCCCTTCAGTGTACCTGGCGGGCTTTTCCAACTTGCGGGCATGAATTGTTCGCTCTGCTCCAGTCGGGCGCAGCCAAGGCCCGCCTGTGCGTTGGTGACTTACGCGGCTTTTGCCTTTTTGACGATTGGGTTAATTACGTTTTTCAATAAGATCGACGCATTGAACAGCTCAATCCCGATGAGAGCCCCCTTTTCGTCAATCTCGGCGTTTACACCGGGGGCTATTTCAACAAATTCGTGTTCCACACCCTCTTTTGCAAGATAGAGGATATCCTCTTCTTCATCATAAGAAACTTTGAACGGATTCATTGTAATTTCCTCCATCGTCCAGATTTTACCCTGTTTTCCTTCTGACCTTCTTTCAAAGGATGAATCGTTAAAAGCGTGACCGTCTCTTCTATAATATCATACGCTACCATAACCTCTCTCATTTTTCCATAGATGATTATATTCATTGTCGCCACTGTATGACCGGTCTCAACGTCACAATATCTCTCATCAGATTGCGTATATACCTGACATCCTGAGGCGGGGCTTCTTGTATAATAAAGACGTAATGGGGTTCGCTGGCATTTTGGCAATTTATTCAAAAGGTTTTTTACATTTCATTGACTTGTTTGAGCGCAAAATCGACAATTTTTTGACTCACATAAATACCCTGAGATTGCATTCGATTTATGGCCTCGCGCATCGAAAGATCAAAACCATCTTGTTTTGCACGGATCAGTATCCCAATCGAACCTGTCAGTTTGAGCCCATTCAATCGAGCAATTCTCCGGCCCATGGACTCATCAATACAAACTGTGTGAATATTTTCATCCAATGCAAGCTGAATAACAGAAGCCTCACCTAAATCCAGTGAGTTTCGTATAAAGGGAGTAATATTCGTTAAATTTGATCGTTTTTCAATAAAGTTTGCTCTTCTAAATTCACTCACCCCAAAACCGGAAGATCCGCCCACTTCAATTTCTTGACAAACTTCAGCAGGAACAAGAACACGTTTGTAAAGCTTCTCCAGTAATGATAAGTCACCAATGCCGGCTATAAGAGCAAGTAAAGGCCCTGTGTTAATGACAAGTTCTTTTGTTTCAGGCATTTTGCATATCCGATAAAAGCTCATCTTCTTCAAGGGCAATCATTGGAACATCGAACCTATGAAGATTCAGTAAAAAATTAACCCTGTCAAGCCCCGCCAATGTTGCCGCCAT
>JBBSAR010000593.1:0-2634 GCA_038252125.1 Desulfatiglandales bacterium | reverse complement strand
TATTTGAGTTCCTGGATTCCCGCGTTCGCGGGAATGACGAAATTAGAAATTTTCTGACTCTTTACGGGACTATCAACCTTAACTGTGTCAACAGGATTTACAGGATAACCACTCACCGCTTCATCATTCCACCTTGATTTTTTCCGCCTTTTTCCTGCTTGCCGGATCGTCCCTTTTTTCAAGGTGCTCGATTCGCGCATCCAGCAGGCATTTTGCCGCCTTCAAAAACTCCAGACGCGATTGCCGCAGGTGTTTCATGAACGGTTGTTCCTTTCCGCACAGATCCCCCAAAACCTGAAAACATTTGCCCACAGGACAGGAACCTGTATCCTTTTCCACAATGATTTGCTTTTTTGACATAATCTATCCCTCTTTCATCTCAAAATAAATGCGCAAATACTGCCCTTCCAGCTTCGCACTGACCACCTTTGAAGCGGCCACCTGACGCGGAAGCAGGATGTTCCGTTTGAAGCTCCCCACGCGAATGATCAGTTCATCCGAAACCTTATTCAGATCCACATCCTGTTTTTCAATAAAAGGAAGCTTCAGCTTCAAACGATATCTTCCGCCGGACTTCTTGAAGCTGTAAGGCTCTCCATCGAAAAAGCGATCCAGCGGATTTCTCCCCCCGTAGATCCGGTCGGCCAGTTCCCCGAGACTGTCCTGGCCCAGGACCTCTCCGGGAAAAAGGGGCACGGGCAAAATGGGAACCGGGCTAAAATAGTCGGCAGCCTCTTTAATGTATCCTTCCTGGCTTTTTCTCCAGTTTTCAAAGTAAGGCTCCTTCACGGAGTCGGGAATGATCCGATTCATAATAATGGCATCTACGCTCATCCGATACAGAGAGAAATACATGAAGGCCCGCTGGGTTTCCTTTAACACAATTTTTTCCGGGTTTGTGACAAGACGGACGGAAGTAGTCTTGGAATCAACCAGGATTTCATCCACGCCCCTGAGCCGCTTGAACAGCTTCTCAATACCGCGAAAATAGTCTTCCCCTGGAAGAGGGATATCATACAGGTGTTTTGCCACCGGACGCGCAACCCGGACAATAGCCCGCTCCATTTTAAAAATCTTCTTGATATACCATTCCAGCGTCGTTGGAATGCTGATAAACCGGAGAGATTCACCCGTGGGGGCGCAATCGAGGAGAACCACGTCAAATTCCTTTTCTCGAACATACTGATTAATGTAGAGAAGCAGACTGACTTCCTCCATGCCGGGCAGAATCGCCAGTTCTTCGGCAAGGATCTCATCCAGGCCCGTGGTGTTCAGGAGGGTGGAAAGGTAGGCATGGATATCGCCCCAGTTCTTTTCAATCTCTTCCTGGATGTCCAGTTCCTGAATCCACAGGTTCTCCCTGATCTTCAATACTTTTCCCCGGTTCTGATCCACCAGGCTTTTTTCCAGATCAAAAATATCCGAAAGGCTGTGAGCCATGTCCAGGGACATGATCACGGTCCTGAATCCCTGTTCCGCCGCCCTGATCCCGGTTGCCGCGGCTGCACTCGTCTTTCCAACTCCGCCCTTGCCGGCAAAAAAAATGATTCGCATATTTCCCCTTCCGATAAGAATAAAATCACTGAGCCGTTTAACAGTCAAACGGTCACGATTTCATCTTAACACATCAAAAGGGGGTTTCAATGCTAAACTGCTCAGCAATTCTCATTATGGCTTTTTTCCCATAACCGGCCATGGCGGGCTGGATTAAAAAGGCGGCAGGATCCACATTCCATTGCGGCGGATGAAGAAATCTCTTGAATTTCAAATCATGACTGGATACCATGCAAGAGTTAGCCATTCATAAAGGAGGACTTTAAGATGAAAAAACTGATGAAATATATGGTTGTTTTAACCGTTTCGTTTCTGATCTTTTCCACCTTGGCGCCTATGGCCCTGGCCGAGGACTATTACGAATCCATGGGAGAAAAAGGCGGATACATGGCCGCGGATCTTGTAATCCTGCGACCCATGGGAATCATTGCCACAGCGGTGGGCAGCATCATTTATGTTATTTCCCTTCCCTTCTCAATCCCCGGTGGGAACCAGGCCGAGGCCTACCAGAAACTGGTGGCAGACCCGGCAAAATATACTTTCGAACGGCCTTTGGGGGAGATGTAATTCCTTCAATTGGAATTATAATCCTAATTGCTAACAGCTAACGGCTAATCGCTGTTTCAAAATTCACTCCGCAATCCCGATCATTCTGTCTTCCAGCGCCCGCTCCATGCGGACATGAATGATTTTGCCCTTTAGGGTCTCTTCTCCCTGGAAAACCACCGGCAGATAATTGTCGCTCGTTCCTTTCATGAATCCTTCCCTGTCTGAATCGGCTCCTTCCACGAGCACGGCATACCGTTTCCCAAGACATCCCTCATAAAATGCACGACGTTTTTCCCGGCCTAAAGCCCGCAGCTCCGCTGCCCTTTTTTTGAGGGTTTCCGGATCGATTCTTCCTTTGAAATCCCAGGCCCTTGTTCCCGGCCTTGGCGAAAAGGGGAATACGTGAAGATAGGACACCGGCAGTGCCTGGATCAGAGAAAAGCTGTTCCTGTGGGCACGATTGTCTTCGCCTGGAAAACCGGTCATCACATCAACGCCCATGGCCATGTCGGGAATCCTTTCATGGATGTT
>JBBSAR010000592.1:0-2638 GCA_038252125.1 Desulfatiglandales bacterium | reverse complement strand
CGGCTTTGACGGGAGGAACCGCTTCGGATTTCCGTGGCACGGAAGATATGGCTGAAGTTACTCCGTCCTCTCCCGTCACTCGAGCGCCCAGAACGAGAGGGCTGCTGTTTAAACACAGGAACCCCGCATTCAATAGGACAATGTAAAGAATTTTTATCATTTTTCTATGTTTTCGTTTAAATGGCATTCAATAATCTCAATAAACTGTAGTTTTCAAGCGGTCCTACCGGCTTCAAAGAATATCGGGAAGTAGCCGGAAAATCTTTAGGTTTCTTGCATCCCTTATCACTTTCCCGCAAATCTTGTTTATCAAATCCCGATCATCCTACCTGGTTGTCTCCTCCATTTCCAATGACGCCCCTTTTTGTGCAACTCCATACCAAAAGCGCTGAAAATTTCAAACATCTTAGAATGATTTAGGCCATTTGTAAAGTCCGCCTTTATTGGTTACGTCCGGATCCGAGTAATTTCATGAAGGCGATTCATTCGGAAAAAAGACTTGACGCATTAAGTAATATTCATTAACTAAGTCAAGATACTGAAATACATATGATTAATTCTTTCAGGCAGGAATTGGACGGAGATTGTGCTTATGACGGGTGGAGCGGGATGGCCGAGAGCATGATCAAGAGCAACCATTTGAGTCGAAAGGGGTGAATGAAAATGACCGAAGAACAATCCGGGCGGAAAGAACTGGTGACCTATCACAGGGAAGGACATGTAGCCTTTATCACCTTGAACAGGCCGGAAAAGAGAAATGCCATGAACGCCAAACTTTGGAAATCCCTGAGGGATGCGGTGAGCGTGGCGGAAAAGGACGGAGAGGCGCGGGTCATCGTTCTCAAGGGAGAAGGAAAGGCCTTCTCCGCCGGCTTGGATCTGGGACCGGAGAATGAGCTGATCTCCGTCCTCGGCGGAACGCCGGGGGCCTCCCAGAAGATGGCGTTTTTTAAGATGGTCCTTGAAACACAGGAGATCCATAATCGGCTGGAACGAATTTCCCGGCCCACCATTGCCGCCATACACGGTTACTGTCTGGGCGCCGGTCTTGAACTGGCGGTCTGTTGCGACATCCGGATCTGTTCCTCCGATGCCGTATTCGCCCTTCCGGAAGCCACCCTGGCCATCATTACCGATGTAGGGGGACTCCAGCGGCTGCCCAAAATCGTGGGACGGGGCCACGCAAGGGAGATGGCCTTCAGGGGGCGCCGGATTGATGCCCAACGGGCGAGGATGATCCATCTGGTCAATGACGTGTATCCCGACAAGGAGGTGTTGTTTGCAAAGGCTCTGGAAATGGCGGAGGAGATTGCAGACAATCCTCCCCTTGCCGTTCAGGGAGCCAAGGAGGTATTGCTCTATGATGAGGATGCCACCCTCCAGCAGTCCCTGCAGTACAATGCGGCCAGGTCATCCATGATTCTGCCTTCAGAGGACCTTTTTGAGGCTATGACGGCCTTCATGCAAAAACGAAAAGGGACATTCAAGGGAAGATGATAATGGGCGAAAAAGCGGTGATTACTTGCGCCCTCACGGGTGTTCTGACCGACCCTGCCGTCCACCATGTGCCTGTTACGCCGGAAGAGATGGCAGACCACGCCCGGCAGGCCTTTGATGCGGGGGCATCTATTGTGCACTGTCATTTCAGGGACCAGAGAAAAGGAATGGGTCATCTTCCCGCGTGGGATCTCCCTACTGTTGGTGATATTCTGGCTGCCATCAAGGACCGGGTTCCGGAGATCATCATCTGCATGAGTACCGGGGTAATGGGGCCGGACATATCAGGGCCGGTTGCCTGTCTTGAAAAATTCAAGCCCGAGATGGCGGCCTGCAATGCCGGTTCTCTGAACTATCTCAAGCTCAAGGCGGATGGTTCCTGGGCCTGGCCGCCAACCTTGTTCGATAATTCGGTGGAGAAGGTAAAAGGGTTTCTGGATGTTATGACGGCCAACGATGTGGTTCCCGAGTTTGAATGTTTCGACTCGGGGATCGTTCGCAGTGTGGGTCTTTACAAGGAAAACGGCATGTTCCGGGGAGATGCCCACATATCGCTCGTCATGGGAGTGGCCAGCGGCATGCCTGCAAAAAAGGAGTGGCTCCCGTTGCTGAAGGAGGAGATGCCCGAAGGGACCCACTACCAGGTGATTGCGGTGGGGAGGAAAGAGGTGTGGGATCTTCATCGCGGATGCGCGGAGTTGGGAGGGAATTTGAGGACCGGTCTGGAAGATACCTTCTACCTGCCCAATGGGGACCGGGCCGGAAACAACGGAATCCTCATCGAAACCATGGCGCGCATAGCCCGGGAAGCGGGTCGTGAGATAGCCGATCCGTCCGAGGCAAGAGAGATCCTCGGCCTGCCGTTGAGGCCAGACAAAAAGCGAGAATGAAGGAGATGCATGTCCTAAGCATGGTAAGATCCTTTCCCGTGGGTTGAACAGGGTGGGATATTTGAATCCCGGGGTATGGTCTTTCGGAAACTTGCGGTTCCATGTAAGGTTTGAAAGTTGAGATCTTTCACTTGTTCGTGGGTATTCGATTCAAATTCCCTGGCAGCGAAATACAGTATCAGGAAGCCATTCCGTCACCAGGTCTTTTTTGCTGCTGCATCTGATTCCTGTGGCAGCAACGGCCCTTCTAT
>JBBSAR010000591.1:0-2649 GCA_038252125.1 Desulfatiglandales bacterium | reverse complement strand
GCTTCCACGCCGGAGGGTAAAGCCTACGCCTTGGAGAGGAGACGACGATCGGCCAAAAAAGCTCTACAAAGCACGGATCAAGACAGAGCAATTTAACCACTACCGACTGAAGTCGGTAGATTTGCGATCTGACTGGAAGTCGCGCTCACTCTAAAGAGATGTTTCCAGCATCGTTCTGCTTATGAGCATCAACATGATTATTGATATATTCGTCAATCATCTCATCGGTCACATTACCACTGGTCACGCTGAAATATCCGCGTGCCCAAAAGTGCCGTCCCCAATAGCGCTTCCGCAATTCCGGAAATTCTTGCTGGACTTTCCGAGAACTCCGGCCTTTCATCGCTTTTACCAAATCACTTTCCCTGACATGAGGGGGGATCGAGACAAAGATATGCACATTATCAGAGGACACCACCCCATTGACAATATGGACGCCAAACTCTTCTCCCACCTGGGCGACAATCTCCCGCACACGGCGTTGGAGGGCGCCTCGCAGCACTTTGTACCGATATTTGGTAATCCACACAATGTGAAACCGATGATGATAGGTGGTATGAGAACCTCTGCTGTATCTTTTCATAAGATGGCTTCCTACACCACCAGGACGGTACCGTCAAGAATTTCCCCCATGTCATATGTGCGCAAGCTTTGAAAATGCTCGACTGGAAGTCGAGGGTTTTAAACCAATTAGATGACTATAAATTCGGTAATGTCATAAGCGGGAATTGCTGTCGGAGAGATAACAGCGGCAACTCAATTTTGCTCCCGGCACGGTCCTAAATGTTAAGCCGGAGTCATCACTTCAATTCTGGTTGCGGCGCATAGGTGGGATTTGGGGATCTTCTTGCATGGCGTCCTCACACACATATATTATGCAGTAATGGGTGTTTTCATGAAAAGGTTCCCAGGGAAGGCGGGGGGCATTGTGGAAGGTTATTTTATTTTCTCATCGGGGGCTCCTCCCTGCCTTGCCCAGATCGCCCCATTCATACTGCACCAGAGTCACCATGGTCAGAGCCGCCGTCTCGGCCCTCAATACCCTGTTTCCCATAGACACCGGGATAAACCCACCCTCCTTTGTCATCTTGATTTCATCCTCAGAGAAGCCACCTTCAGGACCGACCATACCGATGATTCTTTCTCTCTTATAAGATTCTTGAAGTAATTTCTTGAGACCGGTCGATTCCTCCTCTTCCCACAAGACCACTTTGGAACAATCCTCCCCCGAAAATCCGGCAAGCAGCTCCGGAAGAGAAATCGGGGTGAAGATTCGGGCAGGCAAAGGTCTTCCGCACTGTTTTGCCGCACTTATCGCAACGCCCTGCCAGTGCATCACCTTCTTGTCGAATTTTTCAGCGGCAATTTTTGCAACGGTTCTTGAGCTGAAAAAGGGAAAGATCCGATCCACGCCCAGTTCAGAGGTCTTCTGAATCAGATAGTCCATCGGGTCGGATCTCAAAAGGGCCTGGCAAAGAGTGATTTCAACGGGTGAAGGCGCCGGAAAAACCAGTGTGCGTTCGATCTCCACCCTGACCCCGCGAGGACCGACAGAACTCACGACGGCCAGGAAGTGCTCCCCGTTCCCACCCATAAGCTCGAACCGGTCCCCTCGCCGCATCCGGATAACTTTCGTCATATGTCGGGCTTCCGATCCCGAAATCACGCAGGAACCGTTCTCGTCGACATTCAGGTTTTCGACAAAAAAACGTCGCACCTTCTCACTCTGAGGCCGCAATCATGCAGGCCCACTCTTCCAGGGTAAGGGTTTCGAGGCAGACAAGTCCGTTTTGTGCAAGACCATCCTTCACGGTATTTACCTGGTCCACAAGGATGCCCGATACAACCAGATTTCCGCCGGGTTTGAGCAATCGTGAGAAACGGGGAAGGAGCTTCATGATCTCGCTAAGAATCAGATTCGCGCAAATCAAAGGAAATTTGGCGTCCAACGTATCAATAGGAATGGTAGAAAGTTCAATGACACTCGATCCCCCGTTCAGAGAGATGTTTTGAGCGGCCCAGTCAACAGCATCCGGATCGATATCAATGGCAACCACCCGCCCGGCCCCCAACTTCTCCCCGTAAATGGCCAGAATTCCACTGCCCGTACCCACATCAAGCATGGTCCATGGCCCGGATTCCCGTTGTCGGAATTTTTCCATCGCTTTCAGGCAAAGCTTTGTAGTGGCATGTTGCCCGGTGCCGAATGCGGGGCCGGGGTCTATACGGATCAGATGGGTGGGAACCTGTTCCGGAACCGGTTCCCAGGCAGGAAGAATACGCAGTTGGGGAGAAATCTCCACGGGATGAAAGAATGCACGCCACTGGACCCCCCAGTCCTGATCGGGAATGCGGTTAAAATCGACTTGGGAATGAGATATCTCCGGGAACATGTCCCTCAAATCCGCGAGGTAGGCGTATATTCGGAATTTCAGGTCCTCGAGGTCTTCACGAAAGGGAAGATAGCCCTTGAGAGTATGATCGTTGAAATCTTCGGAGACAACCCCGTTGCAACCGAGATCGAAAAGAAAGGCGGTCAAGGCATCATGGAAAGCCGGGTCCGTATCGATGCAGACTTCCAGCCATTCAGCATTGTTATCTTTCAATGGGCGCCCCCTTCGATATTTTTTATTCGTTTTCAGAAGCTAT
>JBBSAR010000590.1:0-2662 GCA_038252125.1 Desulfatiglandales bacterium | reverse complement strand
CTCTACAAATTGTACATGTTGTGTTAATGGAAGACCGAATATGGATGAGAGCCGGGGAGGATTCCATCTCGAGGGAAGCCAGGCTAGATGCACCAAGAACGCTGGGCCATCTCTGAGGGACATCGAGCAGAAAAAAACAGTCACACATGATGTAGACCGGAAGAATTTTGTGAGCCGAATTGGCGTTATGGCCGCCGAGACGGATGCAACTATTTGTGCATAGGCCTTGCTGCACAACCATGCACATATCCTGCTTCGAACCGGTTCCTTTAGACTTCTGAATTATATGCGGCTTCTGCTTACCGGCTATTTATTTTCGTTCAGTTTGAAATTTGAAGAAATACCCTAAAAGCAATAACGTTGGCTGTCGCTAAAATGGATCAAAAAACATTGAAAATGGCTTCCGAACACGCTTAAAGGCCCCAACATCTTGTGGTCGCGTCACTGATAGACATTGACTATGACCATATGATGCGGACTTTCTTATATGGCGCAGCGGAATTTCCCGCAAAAAAAAATTGATTGCAAGGAGTAATATTATGTTTGAAAAGTACAATCTAACGAAACCAAATAACCTTGTTGAACTCTTTGAGAGCAGCATAAAAAATTTCCCTGATAAAACCTGTCTTGGAACTAAAAATAAAGAGGGCGAATATGAATGGGTTACATACCGCGAAATAGGCCGTCGCATTGATAACCTCAGGGGGGGATTATCATCCATCGGACTTAAAATGGGCGACGCGGTCGGTATTATATCTAATAACAGTGTCGACTGGGCAGTCGGTCACTTTGCTGTCTCCGGAATTGGAGCATTCTACGTGCCGATGTATGAAGCCGAACTATTACAGGTTTGGGAATATATCATTAAAGACAGTGCTATTAGGGTTCTATTCATATCAAAACCAGAGATATATGAAAAGGTTAAGAACTTTTCATCCAGAATTCCAACCCTTAAAAAAATATTTCTTATTACCGGGGATGGTGAAGATACTATGGCCGCGCTAGAAAAGGCCGGCGAGAAGAATCCTGTCAGCTCTGTGTACCCGGCGCCCGAGGAAGTTGCCGTTCTCGTTTACACGTCAGGCACAACCGGTGACCCGAAAGGGGTTCTTCTGACGCACGGGAATTTGACCAGCAACCACTTTGCAAGAGCGTTGGCTTATCCCAGTTTTAATTCTGAGGACCGCACGGTATCCCTGCTTCCCTGGGCTCATTGTTTTGGACTCGGCGAGCTGCATACTTTTACAGCGGTAGGAGGATCACTCGGTTTTCTTGAAAGCCCAGCCACTATTGTCGATGATATGGCCAAAATCAGACCTACTTTTCTGATCGCAGTACCGAGGATTTTCAACAAGGTTTACGACACTATCGTTACAAAGGTCAATGACACAGGAGGCGCGAAAAAATTTCTCTTCGACATGGGGGTCAAAGCCGCGAAAAAGAGAAGGGGCCTTGCTGAAAAAGGAAAATCAAGCGCGATAGCGAATATGAAATTCGACCTGATAAATAAAATTGTCTTTCAGAAGATACGTGATCTCTTTGGCGGACGTCTATTAGGGGCAGTAACAGGCAGCGCGGCTATGAACCCGGATATTTCAAAATTCTTTTTTGATATCGGCATCCCCCTGTATGACGTATACGGCCTTACGGAAACTTCACCCGGGATTACAGCGAATTCACCGTCGAGCTACAGGATTGGAAGCGTGGGAAAAGTGATGGATAAGATCAGGGTCGAGATCGACCAGTCTGCCGTAGAGCCCGGCGCCCCTGACGGGGAGATCGTTGTTTACGGACCTAACGTCATGAAGGGATACCACAACAAACCCGCCGCGACCGCGGAAATTATGAATGAGGACGGAGGGATAAGGACCGGCGACAGGGGCCGCTTTGACAAGGACGGATTCATGTGGATAACAGGCCGTATCAAAGATCAGTTCAAGCTTCAGAACGGAAAGTACGTATTCCCCGCAAGCATGGAAGAGGACATCTGCCTCAATCATTATATTCAGAACGCGATGATCCACGGTGCCGGATGCGAATACAACGCATGCATAATCGTTCCGGATTTTCTTGCCCTTGAAAGTTACGCTGAAAAAAATAATCTTCCAAAAGATCCTGAAACACTCGTCGTGGATGAAAATATAAAAGATATGATTATCGGTGAGGTAGTGGATAACCTGAAAAACAAATATGGCAAATATGAGATACCAAAGAAATTTCTCTTTATAACAGAACCGTTTACTCTTGAAAACGGAATGCTTACTCAGACGATGAAGGTTAAGCGGCGCGTAATCAGTGAAAAATATTTTGGAAGGATAATGGCACTATATAAAGACTGAGAAATAAGCACATGGCGCAGACTTTCTTGTCATCTGCATGACTTTAAAGAGACATTGTAAAAGATTGATGTTCCAGCCTTGCAAGATTTTGGCAGCTATGGGGTCAAGGTTGATGCGCGAAACCTTCTTAGGCGACCGGATGAGCGGAAAATTGAGCAACCACTATATGTTGTTATCGGGAGAACATCAGGTGTGACGCCACCGGCCCGGCAACATTCCTGGTTTGCAAGGCTTATCTCAATTTTTTTTGGTGGCACGGATTATTTGGGATATCGCGAAGTCTCCCTATTTCCAAGATTTGAGATATCGTCAAGATTGTATGT
>JBBSAR010000589.1:0-2662 GCA_038252125.1 Desulfatiglandales bacterium | reverse complement strand
TTTGATTAGGAAGAGGGTGAAGGCCAATATCTTACCTACTGAAATGAGGTAGTTTCGCCATGGAAAAAATGGACACAGCTATTGACGGCTCCATGCAGAGTTCTCTGCAAAATACGCTGGGAGATGTGCAAGATATATATATTCCCTCCGAGGGCGAACCGTATATGAGTGAGCAACAGCTTGCTTATTTTAAAGAAAAACTGGTTCGCTGGCGTGATCAACTCTTGGAGGAATCCAGGTCTACTTTGAATATGATGAAGGAGGAACCCGTAAAAGAGGTGGACCTGTTGGACCAGGGGGCCTTTGAATCCTACATGAATGTTAAGCTCAGGACAAGCACTCGTTATTATAAATTGATTCAGAAAATTGACGCGGCGCTGGAAAGAATAAAATCTGGAGAATATGGATACTGCGAAGAAACGGGCGAAGCTATCGGTCTACCGCGGCTTGAAGCACGTCCCATTGCAACCCTTTCTTTGGCGTCCCAGGAATGGCACGAGAAAAGGGAACAGCGGGTTCGAATGCGGCGTTAGACGGGATCTACAGCAACCTGTGCGGCAAAAATCAGGCAGTGGAGAAGGAAAATATTCTTTTTAAATTGTCGATTCGCGTGGATAACCTTTAGTCGGGAAAGAAGACGATGCGGGATATGATCATTTCATGTGTTCAATGTGACAGTACTTTCGTTTTTTCAGTGGCGGAACAAGAACGCCTGGATGCGTTGGGGTTTGATGCCCCCACGCGCTGCCCGGAATGCAGGAAAAGAAAGCAGCGGGCGTTAAACAAAGGGGAAAAGAAAACAAACAGACGTAAGCAACAAAGTGAGCCTTGGAACAATGATGTTTATGAGGAAGAATACTGACCGACGGGAGTGTCTTGGTTCTGTTTTGATTCCTCCCGTTTTTCAATGGCGGTTTTAAACCCTGAAGTCGAAAACAATCTATTTCTTATAAGCGGTCCGGGGAGTGTGTTTCCCGGACCGCAACCCACCTGAATGATAAGATCATAAATAACAAGACTCCCGATCGGCAGTGAGCCGTCGGGAGTCTATTCAATTCAGCAAGAGCGGTTGTGTCCCCCGGCCTTGACTGACGGTAGGCGGATTATTTGCCGCTTTCAGACTGGTAATATCCCATCAGGATCTTGGCAACTTCGGGTCGTGCGAACTCGGGCGGCAGAGCCTTTCCCGCGGCCAGCATCTCCCTGACCTTGGTTCCGGAGAGCATTACCCAGTCGTCTTTGGTGTGGTCTTTCACACTGCCCATCATAATTACCTTTCCGAGCTTTTTAGAGTAAGCGGTGTGATCGCCGCGGAAGATGTCGATGAGAAGATCGTCCTTGGTGATATCGTCAAAGATCGTTTGAGCGTCGAATCCGCCGTAATAATCACCAACACCTGCGTGGTCTCGTCCGACGATGAGATGCGTACAGCCCATATTCTGACGGAAAACGGCGTGCAGTACCGCTTCGCGAGGACCGGCATAGAGCATGTCGAATCCGTAACCGGTAATGAGGCATGTGTTCGGCTTGAAATAGAGCTCGACCATCTTTCGAATGGCTGCGTCGCGTATATCAGCAGGAATATCGCCCTTTTTCAGCTTGCCAAGCAACATATGAATGACTGCGCCATCGGCTTTTACAGTTTCCATCGCCATTTTGACAAGACCTTCGTGTGCGCGATGCATGGGGTTTCGGGTCTGGAAGGCAACAACGGTTTCCCATCCGAGTTTCTTGATTTCATCGCGGATCTGCATGGCTGTCCGGAATGTTTCGGGAAAATCTTTTGCAAAGTAGGAATAGTTCAATACCTGGATGGGGCCGGAGATACAGGTCTTGCCTACCGTATTGAAGGCGTTGACGCCGGGATGGTTCATGTCATCGGTGCGAAAAATTTTCTCGGTCATCATTTTCATTTCGTCGTCGGAAAATTTTTCGATGGCTTTTACATCTTGGATGGCCAGCACCGGATTTCCCTTTACGTTGGGGTCTAACAAGGCAATACGTTTGGCGCCTTTAATGGCCGAAGCATCCTCGACCATGTTCAGAACGGGGGTTGGCCAGAAAAGACCGCTTGCGGTATGCATTTTCTCAGCGACCGCCAGGGCATCGGCCTTGTTCATGAAACCGGTCAGGGGATTAAAATAACCGCTGCCGAGCATGACGGCATTGCCTGCCGCTGCCGAGCAGATCGTGATGGAGGGAAGGCCTGCCGCTTCTTTGATGAGCTTGGCTCGTTTCGCATTATCTTCAACATATAACGGGTTGAGAGTTTCAGAACCATGAGGTTTAATCATTGTCATTCTCCTTTTTATCCAAATTAATAAGGTAATTAGAACAATCCACTTTCAAATAGCAAATAATAGCTTAATTTTTATTGACAGTCAAGAAAAAAGGGGCAATTGGATGGCCGATTATCAGGGAAGTCCCTCTGCTGTCGGAAGATTTCCGCATCCTATTCAGATTTCCTGGCGTCTACATGAGGATCTGGAATCCATTCCGTCACAAGGTCTTTTTTGCCGCCGCATCTGATTCCTATGGAGCGCTGGTCCTTCTATGCCGGTACGAAAAGGATCGTTGGGAACTCAATCGGTTTCGTTGTACCGGCATAGAAGGACCTCTCAACGGTCGGTAAAGGTTTATCCAAGATGCGGCAGCAAAAAAG
>JBBSAR010000588.1:0-2671 GCA_038252125.1 Desulfatiglandales bacterium | reverse complement strand
CTGACCATCTCGGACAGGGGGTATGTCCTCGAAAACGGACAGATTGCCCTGAGTGGCGAAGGGAAATGGCTCATGGAAAATCCGCATATTCGAAAGACTTATCTGGGGCTCTAATTTTCGGGGACGCGGATTACCGCGGATGAACAAAAAGAAACCGCTGTTGTTGCATGGCAAATGGAGAGCAAAAAATGGGAGAAAAGCAGGTTTTTCATACGGAAAAGGCGGCGGTTACGGGTGGCCCCTATGCTCAGGCGATTATTCATGACGGGCTCATCTATACTTCAGGGCAAGGTGCTATCGACCCGGAGACGAATCAGATCAGGCTGGGAACCGTGGAGGAGGAAGCGGAGCTTGCTCTTAAAAACTTAAAAATCATCCTGGAAGAGGCGGGATCTTCTCTAAAAAATGTTTTAAAGGTGACCGTATATCTGCTTGACATGGAGGAATTTGCCCGCTTCAATGTCGTCTACAGAAAATATTTCGGAGAAACCCTGCCGGCCAGGACGTGTATTCAGGCGGCGTGCCTGCCGTTTAAGACGCGGGTGGAGATCGAGGCGATCGCCCACGTGTGACGGGATTTTAATCCGTTCCGATGGACGTTTTCTTCATCGATGGGAATGGGAGGGCGCAGGGGGAGATTTTTCCCCTGTTGACATCAAAATGCGCATTTGTTAAGAAAACTCATTTTTTCCGACAATCATATTATGTTAAATCTTAAAATGAAATATTTTGCAGCAATCTAAAGATATCATATCTGAAGGAAAGGAGCATGTATTTAATGGAAGCATTAACCCCGTTTTATGAGGTAAACGAGGCCCTGGTGGCTATGGGGGCCGAAAAACTGAATCTTTGCATGCAGTGTGGAATGTGCGCTGGTTCCTGTCCTTGGCGTATAGTGGACGGACCGTTTAATATCCGCCGTTTAATAAGAATGGCCCAACTGGGAGTGGAAGGATATGAATCCGACGATATCCTTTACGGGTGCACCACCTGCAACAAGTGTGTTCTGAAATGCCCGAGGGGGGTAACGATTATCGATATCGTCAGGGCCATGAGGTCCATGATTGCCGAAACGGGCGCCATTCCGGGAGTACTGAGAACGGCTACCGGAAGCGTTCACAGCAGCGGCAATCCCTGGTCTGAACCGAGGGAAAAGCGCACGGCCTGGATCAAGGACATGGACGTTCCCGTTTTCGAAGAAGGGACCGAATACCTTTTGTACGTATGCTGCACATCCGCCTATGATGCAAGGGGCCAGAAGGTTGCCCGGGCCATGGTCAAAGTGCTCAAGGCGGCGGGCATCAGTTTCGGGATCATCGGAGAGGAAGAAAGCTGCTGTGGCGAGTCGGTTCGAAAGATCGGCGACGAAGAACTTTTTTCGAACACTGCGGAAAAAAATATCAAACTGTTCAGTGGAAAAGGGGTCAAGAAGATCATCGCCACCTCGCCCCACTGCTATTATACCCTGACAAAGGAATACCCTGAGTTGGGTGGCGAGTTTGAGGTGATTCACTATACCCAGTTGTTGGCAGGACTTCTGAAAGAAGGAAAACTTACCTTCTCCAAACCATTGGACAAGAAGGTTACCTATCATGATCCATGCTACCTCGGGAGGCACAATGAGATCTATGATGAACCCCGCGCCCTGATTAACGCGGTTACGGACGGGAACCTTGTGGAAATGGACAGGATCAGGAAAGAAAGCCTCTGCTGCGGCGCCGGGGGCGGAAGACTGTGGATGGAGACAAAACCTGAATGGCGTTTTTCAGATCTTCGCATAGAAGAAGCCTGCAAGACCGGGGCGCCCATCCTGGCCACGGCGTGCCCCTACTGCATATCCATGCTTGAGGACAGCAGGAAAACCGTCAACAAGGAAGATGCCATCGAGATCAAGGATATCGTTGAGCTGATTGCGGAAGCCCTGTAATCCTTTTATGTAGACAGCAAAAGCCTTGCCCTGGCCGCCCGCATCGCCGATAGAAAGGCCCGTACCTGTTACGGACATAACAGACGAGGCGGGTGGAACGGCAGGGCTTTTTACGGTCCGGCGAAGGAAAATCATGAAAATTGCCTACCTTGACTGTTTTTCCGGCATCAGCGGCGACATGTTTCTAAGCGCCCTGCTGGATGCCGGTTTGTCCTTTCCTGATCTGCGGGAACGCCTGTCGACGCTCCCTTTGGACAGCTATCGTTTGGTGAAGGGTGAGGCTGCCCGCAACTCTATTCATGGGACCACCTTTTCCGTTCATTGCGAAGGGGTCCATCAGCACAGAAACTTCAAAGATATTCAGGAAATTATCGGCAAGGGAGATTTTTCAGCACAGGTAAAGGAAAAGAGCATTCAGATCTTTCATTCTCTTGCCGTAGTGGAAGGCCGGATCCATGGCAAGCCTCCAGAGGTCGTTCACTTTCATGAGGTAGGCGCAGTCGATTCCATCATAGATATTGTGGGGGGCGTGTATGGGGTGGAGAGGTTGGGCATCCATTCCATTTACGCCTCGAAGATACCCCTGGGGTCGGGTTTTGTGAAAACGGCCCATGGCAGAATGCCTTTGCCGGCGCCTGCCACCATGGCCCTTTTATGCGATATCCCGGTTTTTGATTCCGGTGTTCAACAGGAGATGGTAACACCGACCGGCGCCGCACTGCTTAAAGGGCTGGCCGTGGCATT
>JBBSAR010000587.1:0-2676 GCA_038252125.1 Desulfatiglandales bacterium | reverse complement strand
GGGTGATTTCGATGCGATCGAAGGCTTTTACGATTTTAAGGGATTCCTTTTTGCCGGTAAGGAGGTTGGAGGCATCCAAAATCTCTTCTCCATATTGTTCCAGAAATTTGGGCACCTGTGATTTTTTGAGCACCATTTTTTTGGGGGCCTGGAATCTCCTTTCCAGGTTCCCGGGGCGTTCCAGTTCGGCCAGGATGCCCATCTCCGGGATGTAGACCAGGTCGCCATAGATGTATCGGGCAAGATCCTCTCTCTCCAGAAATCGATCCTCCCCGTTTTCCTGCATGATCTTGATCATGGGCCGGATGTCCAGGTCAAGATGCGTGTCGGCGGCGACCTTGAAAATGGATTTGAGCGGAATGGGATGGATGGCCAGGCCATGCTGGTTGGGAAGGCGCTCCTGAAGAAGACTCAGGAGCCTCCGGACTTTTCCGCGGGGGATGACCATGCGGCAGAGGGGTTTTTCTCCAGAATTTCTGCATGTCACCGAAAAAGCGCCGGAGGTCTCTTCCACCGCAGGATGAAATGTACAGTCCGAACCTCCCTGTTCGCGATAGCAGTGGTACAGGGCCCTGTGCCAGAAAGTCTTTTCCAGCAATTGCCGCCTGGTTTCCACTCCCCTGCTGTTCATGGCCCGTTCATTCTCCGTCAGGGTCATGAGCGCCAATCTGTCGAGCACCACAGCCCGAGTGGGGACGATGCCGCGATCGGACTTTTTTTCACAACGTTCCAGAAACCGATCACGATCGGCGCCATCGGACAGGTACGAAAATATTTCGTTTCCGTCCGATCCGAAAACCCTCAGGCTTTGTTCGTCCCCCGCCTTGAACAAATCCATGCGCACGGACTCCAAGGTCTCTCTGCAGTTTTCACCCAGGATCTGGGCGAATTCATCCCAGATGCTCGACCTGAAGTCATCATCGAAGTTCTTTTCTTTCAGTCTCTTCTTTAATTTTTTATAGACCCGGGTCAATTCAAGTGTATGGTCGCAGGTCCGCTTTTGGGAAATGGAGCATGAGCAGAAGCGCTGGGTCACTCCGTTTCTCTGTCCTTCCACCAGAAAAGCTATTCCCGGTCGGGGGTCCGACGCGTCCGGCATCAGGGCCACCGCATGGCGGTGAAATTCAACCCTTTCTAAATCATTTTCCATGGGATCGTAATTATTCATTGCCTGTACAGTTTATAGGGTACGGTGCGAATCTCTTGAATTCCCACTCCCATCTTTCTCAAACACCCTGTATTTCCTTTTCCGCAGAGAACCGATGAGGACCCGTTCGATGCCCGCATGCTCGTCCGACAGCAGTGCTTGGGCCAGTGTTTCGACCTCCCTTTCCTCTTCAAGCAGGTCGATTTTGTTTAAGAATGCGATTTTCCTGGCAAAGACGGGAGCATCCCGAAAAAGGCCTTTCGGTTTGCAAAAGATGGCGGCCACTTGCTCCACGGAAAGAGGTTCTCCGCTTTTTGCACCTGTAACGGCGGCGAAAATCTCCTGCCTGAACACCGTTTCCGGACCGAAGGGTCGGCCAAGGGCCTCCAGTCCGGCCACGGCGATTACTATCGTGGATGTGGAGGGGATCACCGGTTCATGGCCGGCGTGTGCCTTCAGAGGCAGTCCCGCGGCGCCATCCGCTTCTGCAATGAGAAAATCAATCGGCATTTCTTCAAACAATGTATCCGCGAGTTCAGGGGCAATCCCTTCCACCTTGCCCACCGGAAGAATGCTTCGCCCGACAAAGACATGGCCTTCCCGGAGTACCGCACGCTCTGCTTCACGCAGAAAGTCGGGAGTCGATGCCTGGCTGATGAAACAGGGCGCGCGCCCGGCTTCTTCGTATCGCACCTTGGTGGTGGTGGTGGAAATGATCCGGAAGCCGCCTTCCATAAGCTCTTGAGCGAGGGTAAAGAGAAGGGTGCTTTTCCCGCCTCCCCCAACGATGGAAATGAACTCTTTCGGTCCAAGACGCAGCGCTTGCCGCAGTTTTTTTTCAGGGGTATTTTTCATGAGGAACAGAATCGCTACTTTTTCCGAAGAACCCTGCTGTCTCCCACCCTGACGGTTATTTGGGAACCGTCAAAATGCTCGATGAGAGGGATGGTGTATTTTCTGGATGTTCCGGTCATTTCCTTGAACTGGGGAGTGGTGATCTCTCCTTCTTTCCGCAGGAATTCAATCAGCTGCTTTTCCAGCTTCTCCACGGCGGTTCGGTGAAAATAGAGATCTTCCTTCACTTTCACCAAGACTCCCTCTTTGACCATGACTCCCAAGACCTCGGATGCCGTGTCTTTTGGGAATTTTGCTTTCAGGTCTTTGAAATAGGGCGGTTCGAGTCCGCCTTTCAGGTAGATATCCTCTATTTCCTGCCTTGTCTTTTTCTGGTCCTGAGCCAGCGTCACCTTGTGGCTTTCCAGCCGGACTTCGTCCATTTCCTGCACAAGGACTCCTTCACGGGCAAGCTGGCCTAAAATGAAATTGAAGAGCTTCGGGTCCTTTGCTCCTGTTGCCCTGCTTCTCAGCTCTTCCTTGAGAAGACCTGATTTCAGAGGGAAGTTCTTATGGTATTGAGAAAGAATATCCAACAGTTCCGCGCGTGCCTTTTCCAGAAAATCCTGATGGATCAGCACCGATCTTTCCTTATCGAACTGGATGACCACTTTCTGGGCTTTTAGCGTTTTCAG
>JBBSAR010000586.1:0-2677 GCA_038252125.1 Desulfatiglandales bacterium | reverse complement strand
GACGTTGGGGCACCTGGAAGGGTTTTATTACCGTCCGCGCGTTGATATGGAGCTTTTAAAACAATACAACGCGGGCCTCATCGCCTTGTCGGCCTGCCTGAAAGGAAATGTTCCCCACCTTATAAACAGGGGTAAAGTGGAAGCGGCCAGAGAAAAGGCCAGGGAGATGGCAGCCATATTCGACGAGCGATTCTACCTGGAAATTCAGGCCAACAACCTTCCCGAACAAAAAAAGATCAACAAGGTCCTGGGAGAACTTTCAAAGGATCTGTCCCTGCCCCTGGTTGCCACAAACGACTGCCACTATCTCAACAGAAGTGATTCCGAATCCCACGACGTGTTGCTCTGCATTCAGACAGGCAAGTCGGTGGACGATGAAAAACGGCTCAAGTTTTCCTCCGATGAATTCTTTTTTAAATCCGCGGAGGAAATGGCAAAAGACCTGCCGGAATTCCAAACCGCCATTACAAACACCGTTGAGGTGGCAAACCGTTGCACGTTTGAAATGAAATTCGGTGAATACAAATTTCCCGCCTTTAAAGTGCCGGAAGGCCAGAGCCTTAGTGACCTGCTTATCCTGCAGGCACGGAAAGGTTTTGGAAGAAGAATCCTCCAGAAAAATGAAGGCAACGACCATTTCACCCCGGAGGTAAGGAAGAAATATGAGGAAAGACTCGAATTTGAACTGAAAGTCATTAAAGATATGGGGTTTCCGGGCTATTTTCTGATCGTGGCCGATTTCATCGAATATGCCCACCAGAACGATATCGCGGTAGGTCCGGGCAGGGGCTCCGCGGCCGGTTCGCTGGTGGCCTATTGTCTGAACATCACGGATGTTGAACCCATACGATACGGCCTCTTGTTTGAACGGTTTCTCAATCCATCGAGAATAAGCATGCCCGATATTGATATCGATTTCGATATCCACGGGAGAGATGCCGTTATCCGATATGTCTCTGAAAAATACGGTCGCAACAACGTCAGTCAGATTATCACTTTCGGAAGCATGAAAGCCAGGGGAGTGATAAGGGACGTTGGCAGAAGCCTGAATATTCCCCTTTTCGAAGTGGACCGCATCGCCAAACTGGTTCCCGAAGGGCCCGGTGTAAAGCTCTCAAAGGCGATTGAAGAAGAACCGGAATTGAAGGCCCTGGAGCAAGGGGAGAACAAATCATTCAAAGATCTCCTGCGCATTTCCCGCGACCTGGAGGGGCTGTCAAGGCATGTTTCCACCCATGCCTGCGGAGTGGTGATCTCGGACAGGTCCCTTGTGGAATACCTTCCGTTATACAGAGGGTCCAAGGGTGAGATCATGGCCCAGTTCACCATGAATCGCATTGAGCAACTGGGGCTTATCAAGTTTGATTTTTTGGGATTGAAGACCCTCACCGTCATCAAAGAAGCCATCCGGATCATCAAGGAAACAACAGGAACGGAAATTTCCCTGGAAAACCTTCCCCTCGATGACGAAGCCCCTTACCAGTTGTGCTCCGAAGGCAGAACAACAGGCGTGTTTCAGCTGGAAAGTCCGGGCATGAAAGAGCTGGAAAGGAAGCTGAGGCCGGAGGTCATAGAAGATATCATAGCCCTTATGGCCCTTTACAGACCAGGCCCCCTGGGAAGCAATATGATTGATGATTTCGTGAACGGAAAACACGGAACGAGCAAAATCAATTATTTTGTGCCGAAACTGGAACCCATCCTGAAGGAGACCTACGGGGTCATCCTGTACCAGGAGCAGGTCATGCAAATTGCTCAGGTTCTTTCAAGCTATACCATGGGGGAAGCGGATGAGCTCAGGAAGGCCGTTGGAAAAAAGAAACCGGAACTTTTAGCGAAACACAGGGCGAGATTCATAGAAGGCGCCGTGGCAAACGGCGTTGCTGAAAAGCTGGCCCGGACGCTCTTTGATCTGATCGATAAGTTCGGCGGATATGGGTTCAACAAGTCCCATTCCGCGGCCTATGCCATGATTGCCTATCAGACAGCCTACCTGAAGGCCTACTACCCGGTGCAGTTCATGGCCTCCCTGTTGACTCAGGACATGGGAAATCAGGACAAAACGATCAAAAACATCGCCGAATGCAGGGCCATGGGGATCGATATCCTTCCACCCGACGTGAACGAAAGCCAGGCGGATTTTTCCGTGGTGGATTGCCAGATACGCTTCGGGCTTGCCGCGGTCAAGAACGTGGGCATCAAGGCCGTCGAAATCATGATTGAAGAAAGGAACCAGCACGGTATTTACAGAGACCTGCTGGATTTCTGCACCAGAGTGGATGGTTCCAAAGTGAACCGACGGGTCATGGAGGGCCTCATTCAATGCGGCGCATTCGATTTCACCGGAGAGGCCAGATCCCGCTTGTTCGCGGGCCTCGACGACGCACTGAAAATCTGCGGGGCCAATCACGATCCAAACCAGATGAACATGTTCGGCGCCCTTTCCTTCTCAGGGGAAACGGGAGGTCTTCTCGAACTGCCTGAAATAGAAGAGTGGGACGAAAAGCAGAAGCTGAAACGGGAGAAGGAAGCCTTGGGCTTTTATGTCACCGGCCACCCCCTGAGCCGTTTTGAAAACCTGCTCGACAAGTTCACCAACGCCAACAGCCTCTCCCTGAAAGAGAGTGCCGACGGCGAAGCCCTGCGGATCGGCGGCATCGTCCGCAGCAGCAAGGTC
>JBBSAR010000585.1:0-2691 GCA_038252125.1 Desulfatiglandales bacterium | reverse complement strand
TTGAGACAGCTCCGCCCCCTGGGTTACAAAAGCGGTTTTGGGTTTTGAGTTTTGAGTGCTGGGTTTTAAATCTCTGCCAGCTGGTCCAGTATGTCTGGAACCGAGAAGTTGATAGTTTCGTCTTTCTCGACTTCCTTTGCTATTTCTTTTATCTGCAGCTTGATTTCTTCGTATTCACCAAGTTTACGTTGAGCTATGATCAAAAGTTGTGTTTGAGGGATTAGGTGGTGTATCCTCCGGGCGATTGTTTCGCAGCAATTGCTCGGCATTCGATTGATAAAATGAAAGGATGACACCACCATGAGAAAAGATAACGTAATCGATTTCAAAAAGCCAGAACCGTTTATTGATGATCCCATTACAGCACTTTTGCGACAAGGGGCTCGGCAACTGCTAAGCGCTGCGTTAGAGGCCGAGATTAGTATCTTTTTAAACCAATACAAAGACATACAAGACGATAAGGGCCACCAAAGGGTTGTCCGAAACGGATATCTTCCAGAGCGTGAGATTCAAACCGGCATCGGTCAGGTACCGGTGAAGGCCCCACGGATTCGAGATCGGCAACCAGATTCACAAGAAGGCAGGATAGGATTTACTTCAGCCATACTGCCGCCTTATTTGAGGAGGACCAAGAGCATCGAAACCCTGCTGCCATGGCTGTATTTAAAAGGGGTTTCCACCGGTGACTTTACCGATGCCCTGGTAGCTCTTTTGGGCAAAGATGCGCCAGGCTTGTCTGCTGCGACCATTAGCCGGCTTAAGACGGTCTGGCAGGATGAATATAAGCAGTGGCAACAGCGGGATCTTTCCAAAAAGCGTTATGTTTACGTCTGGGCAGATGGCATTTACTGCAATGTGCGTATGGACAACCGTCAATGTCTTCTGGTCATTATCGGGGCCACTGCCGACGGTCACAAAGAACTGTTGGCGCTTGAAGGAGGTTTCCGTGAAAGCGAGCAGTCCTGGATGGAAATCCTTGTGGATCTGAAGCGCAGAGGGTTTCAGCAGGCCCCGGAACTGGCTGTTGGAGATGGTTCGTTAGGATTCTGGAAGGCGCTGGCAAAGATTTTTCCTGACACGCAATGGCAGAGATGCTGGGTTCACAAAACCGCCAATGTCTTGAATAAATTGCCAAAGAGCCTTCAGGCAAAAGCCAAGGAGAAACTGCAGCAGATTTGGATGGCTGAAAGCAAAGAAGAAGCCGAACGTAATTTTGACTCCTTTATTCAGACCTATGAAGCCAAATATCCCAAGGCGACCAAATGCTTGGAAAAAGACCGGGAAGCCCTGCTTTCCTTCTATGATTTCCCAGCTGAGCACTGGGTGCATATTCGGACTACCAATCCGATAGAGTCCACATTTGCCACCGTTCGGCTAAGAACGGATAAAGTGAGGAGTTGCTTTTCTTCTTTAACTGTTGTGACGATGGCATTCCAGCTGTGCCGATGTGCTCAGAAAAGATGGATCAGGTTGCGCCATCCTGAGCGACTTGAAGACGTAATCCGAGGCGTTCAGTTCATTGATGGCATTATTAAAACACGGATCGCCGCCTAATGCCATACACAACATTTGACAATAACTCGTAAAATTTCCAGCGATATCAACTTCAAAGTAGCCATCTTCTATACTTTCGAGGATGGTTCGGTATTTCTCTTCGCTCTCCCGCAACGCCTCTTCAGCAAGCTTTTGTTCGGTGATGTCAAGCATAATGGAATCAAAATGAGAAACTTTTCCATCTTTCCCATACATTACGCGGGAAGTGATTGATGTATGGACAGGGGTTCCGTCTTTTTTCAATAATGTTCTTTCAAAATTTTTTAGTACTCCCTTTTGTATAAGGTTGTCTGAGTATTCCTTTCTTTCCTTGGGATTTTCATAAAGATCAGCAAGCGCCACCTTTTTGACTTCTTCCTCGTTTTTGAATCCGAACATATTACAAAAAGCAGGATTTGCCGTAAGAAATGCCCCTTTAGGGCCAGGTGTGTTTCGATAAACCGCAACCGGTAAGTTATCTACAAGCGTTCTGTATCGTTCTTCGCTCTCACGCAGGGCTTCTTCAGCCTTCTTAAGATCAGTTATATTGTGTGTAATACCGCGGAACCCGATTGGCCGGCCTGTCTGGTCTTTCATCAGGGAAGCAGACAATTCATGAAAGCCGTGACCCCCATCCTTTCTAATGATTTCATAGACCACTTTTTTTATGGGGTTTCCTGTTTTGTAGATCTGGTTAAAGAGATCATAGATTTTCTTAGAGGATTCTGGAGGCATATACTCCCGGTTATTCATTTCCGCCAATTCATCCTTGGAATATCCAAAGATTTTCGATAATGAATCATTAAAGAAAGTAAAGTTACCGGTAATATCAACCTCAAAGTATGCCTCTTCGATGTCCTCGAGGATGGTTCTGTATCGCTCCTCGCTCCGCTTCAGTGCTTGCTCTGAGTGCACCCTGCGGGTAATATCCCTTGAGCTCCCATGAAAACCGATAATCTTCCTTCCTTTCCTCAAGGGACTGACGCTGGTTTCAAAATATTTCTTAGCCCCGTCCTTGAGGGTTACCTCAAGAGGGAAATCCTGTAAGGGTTCTTCTTCCTCAAAAATCCGGCGGAAGCCTTGAAAGATCTTCTCATGGCTATCCGCTGCGGCGTAGTCTCTGTAATTCATCCCGATCAATTCTTTCTTTGTATAGCC
>JBBSAR010000584.1:0-2722 GCA_038252125.1 Desulfatiglandales bacterium | reverse complement strand
CGCGTCCGTGAATCTCGACTCGGCCTTGGGTGGGTTCGGTTATGCGGCTGAGAATTTTGAGGAGGGTCGACTTGCCGGCGCCGTTGCGCCCAATAATGCCCACGGCCTCTCCTCTATGAATCTCGAAATTCACATTTCTTAGTGCCCACACTTCTTCCATCGTGTCGCCCTGTATGATCGCCTTTCCTGTTGCCAGGTCTTTTGTCTTGCGCCAAAGGGTCTTGGCATTCTGCACCAACACATCGCGGAGAGCCGTATAGCCACCCTTTTCCGCCTGGTGGCCGATGGTGTACTTTTTACCGAGGTTTTCAGCTTTGATTACGATGTCAGGCATAGAACCGCGAATTAGGCGAATTGAGCCAATTTTTGGGTGAATACAATTCTTTTGAAGTCAAGGCTCGGTTTTGCAAAGTTGACAAGAAGTCCGAGAGTCATTGATGTGGCTTTCAGGTAGTTGAACAGTTGAGCATCATGCTCAGGGAGTAGATCCCTGATTGCTTTCAACTCGACGATGATCTTGTTCCAACAAACGAAATCGGCTGTATACATTTTTTCAAGAGGCTTTCCTTTGAACATTATCAAGAGTTGCTTCTCACGTTCAAACGGTATTTTTCTGGTCGCGAATTCCCGGGCCAGCGCCTCTTGATATACTGCTTCAAGGAAACCCGCTCCGAGCTCCTTATGTACCTCCATGCAAGCGCCAATAATTTCGTATGCCTCTTGTTTAAAGATAATCTCCTGCATAACTTAGCCGCCAATTTTTCTAATTTTACGCATCGTCATTAAAGGCAATTCGCCCAATTCGTCCAATTCGTGGTTTAAAACATCCATAGTGGGGCCAAGTTTTCTCTTGATTCACATTTTAAAAGCGTACTTTTCCCCGCCCATTGATTCTTTCAACGTATCACCATGGATGACGGGCTTCCCGGAGGTTTTCGGCTTTGATAATGATGTCAGACATAAGGCCAACCGGGAAGAGGTAAGGGGTTAAGGGTTAAGAGTGAAAAGTGGAAGGTTAAAAGTCCAGGATGGGGACTTTGCTAGTTTAGTTAGTTTAGAAGATTATCCTTTAAATCCATGGCGTTGTAATACCTGCGAAACATTCTTCGCCCCAATAGAATACAACTGGAAATTCCATAGGGCAAGAATTTCAAGGGGTGGGCTGGCGCCGCCAATCAGGCTCAGGTATTTCAACTGTTGTCATTTGAGCGTCTGGCTCAAAAGGTATATCTGTGTCTAACATATCCTGAGCACCAATTTTCAATGATTCCAGGAGATTTTCTTTGGTTTTTTCCTGCGCATTGACTCCCGGCAAATCGATCAACCAGCCGATCCACCAGTTCTCCGCCTTCTTAATGATTGCCCTATATTTCATAATTTCACCTCACAAAGGGAATCTCTAAATCTTTGCAAATTTTCCGCGCCAGTTCATCAATTATCTCGACATGCCTTGGCACTTGGGTTTTCAAAGAACCCTTCTGAAAAATACTGTGCCTTCTCCCCTCTTTCAACAAGAAAGCGTCATTCTTTTTCAGATGTTTCAAGAGCCTATTTCGCTTCATTTTTCTGTAAATAGTGAAAGGTTAAGAGTGAGAAGCAAAGAAGGGGTGAGGGGTTAGGCCCAATACCAACGGCGAGAAGGGTGTGCCAATCCCACTTTAAAATTATCACTCATAGCCGGCCTCTTGCAGGACCTCCTCTGCTGAATATTGAAAAGGAGATACGTTGAATTTTGACAATGCCAATAAAAAGTCCTCACGGTTCATACCCGCTATCTCAGGCGCTTTCTCCTGGGAAACAACACCCATTTCGTACCATTTTACTGCCGCAGTCAAACGTATCTCATCAGAAAACTCAGCCGGTGTTTTTCTGAACGCTGAAAATACGCTTAAGGGCAGTTTAAGGCTTATAGTCTTGGTTCTCATTTTATGCTCCTCCTTCTTCCATCGTGTCTCCACATGTACCTGGTGAGGGGGAAGAGGCCAAGGGGTAAAAGGGGGAAGGGGGAAGGGGGAAGGGTCAGCCCCTCATTTTTACGAACTTCGCCGCATAGTAATCTCTGACGGAAGCCAGGATCTGGGTGCAAGATTGCTTCAGCGATGGATAACATGGTCCTAATTTACCTCGGCAAGCAGAGCAAAATATTCTTCACGGCTGATGTTGGCCGAACGAAGATTGTTCTTGATAATAAACACCGGAATATCTCGCCAGTCAGGGATTACGATGGGTCTTGCGATGCCATCCTTGGTATATACGTAATGATCACCTTCGATTCTGACACAAAAGAAACCGGCTTTTTCAAAAATCCGCATCCGCTTCCGTAAGGGGGAAGAGGTAAGGGGGAAGGGGGAAGAGGGGAGAGTCATGGTCTTCTGCTCCGGATATAGTTGGTGATTTTACGGCTTAATTCGTCACATTTCCATAGCAACTCATTGACTTTCTCACTGTCTATCAGTTCCATGGCTTCAAAAACGAGCAGCATGGAGGCATTTTCGAAAACCGATCGTCTGGCAATGTTGAGAAATTGTTGAAACTCTTTTGAATGCAGGCTGCCACTGCCCTCCGCGATATTATTGGGAACAGAAAGGCCGGCAGCACGAATCTGCTCAGCGTAGCGATAAAGCTTCCGTTGCTCAAGATCGTCGGCCACCATATGGAAGCGGACCGACATCTCTTTGGCTATTTGCCAAATCTCAAGATCTTCAAATCGAAAATGTGGTCT
>JBBSAR010000583.1:0-2737 GCA_038252125.1 Desulfatiglandales bacterium | reverse complement strand
CCATCTGGAAAGGCATGATCGGCATCATGCCGGTGAAGATTCCGAAAGACATGCCAAGGGCGAGCTCATGTGGGTCGCCCCTCAAACGAATGAATCGAAGGTAATAGTATCGGAGTAGTCTCTTTGGTTTCATTCCGAATAATTCACTTCTTCAATGGGATATCGGGAGCGTACATCCAGAGACAGGTCGCCCGTAATTCCCTTCAGTAGTCGATGATAACCGGCTGCCGCGATCATGGCGCCGTTATCGGTGCAGAATTCTCGAGCCGGATAAAAGGTTGTGATCCCTTCCTTTGCAGCCTCCGCGGACATCCTTGCGCGCAAACGCCCGTTGCATGCAACGCCACCTGCCACCACCAGGGAAGTCACCCCTGTTTTCCTGGCCGCCATGATCGCCTTTTGGACCAGGACGTCCACAACGGATTCCTGAAAAGAGGCCGCGATATCCGCAAGATGGATGGAATCAAGCCCTTCGTCGCGACTGCCTCCTTCTTCCCATTTTTTCATGTAGAGGGAGACTGCCGTTTTCAACCCGCTAAAACTGAAATCGAGGGAATCCTTGTTCAGGTAAGCCCTGGGGAATCTGATCTTGTCGGGATTTCCTTCCAGGGATATTTTTTCCACGGCGACCCCGCCGGGATAACCAAGGCCGGAGATCTTGGCCACTTTGTCGAAGGCCTCTCCGGCCGCGTCATCCACGGTCTGCCCCATGGCCGTGTATTTCCCGAAATTTTGCACATGGTAGATGTTGGTGTGTCCTCCGGAAACCGTCAGTGCGACAAAAGGAAATTCCGGCACTTCTTTTTCAAGAAAAATGGACAGGATATGCCCTTCGAGGTGATTGATGGGAATGAGAGGTTTTCCCTTCGAATAGGCCAATCCGGCGGCATAATACAGCCCCACGAGAAGGGAACCCACCAGGCCGGGACCTACCGTCACGGCAATGCCGTCCACTGCATCCAGCGCCGTACCCGCCTTCAAGAGGGCTTCCTCCACAACGTACATAATGTTCTTGATATGTTCCCGGGATGCCAGTTCCGGCACAACCCCGCCATGGGGACGATGTATCCCGACCTGTGATTGCACCACGCTGGAAAGGACTTTCCTCCCGTCAACCACTACGCCCGCCGACGTATCATCACAGGAGGTATCGATACCTAAAACATTCATCAATCTTCAACGTCCAATCCGAAGGCGGTGTGCAGAACGCGAACGGCAAGCTCCGTATATTTTTCCTCGATGACACACGATATTTTGATCTCCGACGTGCTGATCATCATGATATTGATATTTTCCTCCGCCAGCGTTTCAAACATCTTCTTGGCCACGCCGGCATGCGTCCTCATTCCCACTCCGATGATCGATACCTTGGCGATGTCTTCATCGCCCATGACCTTTTCCGCTCCGATTCTTTCCGCCACCTCGCCCACGAGCTTCATGGTTTTGTAAAAGTCCGCCTTGGGCACCGTAAAAGTCAGATCGGTAAAGGCATCCTGACTGGTGTTCTGCACGATCATATCCACCACAATGCCGGCCTTGAAAACAGGTTCAAAGATCGTGGAAGCGATTCCCGGATGATCGGGGACTTTCGTGATGGTTACCCGGGCTTCATTTTTGTTGTAGGCCACCCCTGTTACGACCACCTTTTCCATGTCATTTGTTTCAGCCACCACCATCGTACCCCTTTCTTTGGTAAATGTTGACCTTACATGAATCGGAACATTAAATTTTTTTGCAAATTCCACGGAACGGATCTCCAGAACCTTGGCGCCGAGACTTGCCATCTCCAGCATTTCGTCATAGGAGATGAAATCCATCTTTCCGGCCTTCGGGCAGATGTTGGGATCCGTTGTGTACACCCCTTCCACGTCGGTAAAAATCTCACAGACATCCGCCTTGAGCGCCGCCGCCAATGCCACGGCCGTTGTATCAGACCCTCCTCTTCCGAGGGTAGTGATATCTCCATGGTCATCCAGGCCTTGAAATCCGGCCACGGTAACGATTCGGCCCTCATTCAGATTTTTGCGGATTCTCTCCGTATCAATGTTGTGAATTCTGGCTTTTCCATAAAGATCGTCCGTATGGATGGCCACCTGGAAACCCAAAAAAGAACAGGCCTCAAAACCCAGGGACTTTACCGTCATTGCAAACAGGGCCACGCTCACCTGTTCTCCGGTCGCCAGGAGGACATCCATTTCTCTCGGATCCGGATCAGGGGATATCCGGGAGGCCAGTTTAATGAGTCCATCCGTCTGCCCTGCCATGGCAGACAGGACCACCACCATCTGGTTGCCCTCTTTGTGAGCTTCTATCACTCTTTCCGCGACGGCTCTGATCTTTTCCACACTGCCGACGGACGTTCCGCCATATTTCTGCACAATAATCGCCATAGTTATTCCTCAATAAAAACCAGTTGCCGGTTACAAGTTGCCGACTTTCTTTACTGGAAACCGTCAACTGAAAACCGCGAACCGCTTTTTTCCATTTTCGCCAATATGCCCGCTGCTCTAACATGGTCTCCCGAAAAAGTAAACTCCCGCGAGAAATCATCCAGGATCATAATTCTAACGGCAATCCGCCACTCGGGCAGAACTTCCGGCCATCGATCCGCCCATTCCATAACCGTTACGCCATCTTCATAGAGATACTCTTCAAGGCCGGCGGAAAGAAAGTCGGAAAGCTCTCCAAGGCGATAAATATCCATATGGAAAAAGGGGCATCTCCCCTCATATACGTT
>JBBSAR010000582.1:0-2739 GCA_038252125.1 Desulfatiglandales bacterium | reverse complement strand
TCTGTCGCTGACAACCTGGATTCCCGCGTCCGCGGGAATGACGCCCCCGTCTGAATAACCTATGCCGTTACTCCTCGTTCCTGCCGTCCTCCGTGGGAACGAGGACGGAACGGTGAATGACATTCATTCACGGGTATTGAAATTAGTACCCTCACCCTCATTTCTTCGCCCGATATGCGCTGTAAAGCTGCATCACCTTGTCCACAAACGCTCTGGTCTCGGGAAACGGGGGAATCCCATTATAACTTACAACGTTTTTGGGGCCCGCATTGTAGGCTGCCAGGGCCAACCTCTTATCGTTATTAAATCGCTTTAACATGAGACTGAGATATCTTACACCCCCGAAGATATTCTCCTGCGGATCAAAGGGATTTTCCACGGCCATATCGTTCGATGTTTCCGGCATGAGCTGCATCAGGCCCTGGGCGCCATCCTCGGAAACCGCTTTGTGATCGAAACCCGATTCCGCCTTGATTACGGCCTTGATGAGATGAGGGTCTATACCGAACTGCTTTGAAGCCTGCGTGATAAGATAACCGTATTTACTGATAAACTGATTGGCATTTTTGACCGCGGTCTTCATGAAGATTTTATATCTGTTGTCCGTCCTCACATTGGTAAAATGCCACACTCCCTCTTCGTCCACGTATTTGTAGATGTCCGCGGAAACTTGAGGAGGATTCAAAAACAGCAACGCGAATCCCGCGGTTATGCAGAGAAGGAGATTTAACTGTTTCATTTTTCGCCGAAAAAAAGCCATTGGCTTTTGGCTGTTAGCCGTTAGCTTTAAACTAACGGCTAACGGCTTTTAACATTCTTTAGGAATCAGATAGTTTTCTTCCAGTCGGCAAGAAAATTGGCCAGACCGATATCCGTCAAAGGGTGTTTAACGAGCTGTTTGATGACCTTGAAAGGGATGGTGGCGATATCCGCGCCCATGAGAGCGGAATCGAGCACGTGCAGTGGGCTCCGTATGCTGGCCACAATGACCTCTGTATCAAAAGAATAGTTTTCATAGATGGTAAGAATCTGCTCCACCAGCTCCATTCCCACATGATTGATATCGTCCAGCCTTCCCACAAACGGGCTGATGTAGGCCGCGCCGGCTTTGGCGGCCATCAAGGCCTGCACGGCGGAAAAACACAGGGTTACGTTTGTCCGGATTCCTTCATCGGCCAGAATTTTAACGGCCTTGAGGCCCTCTTCAATCAGAGGAACCTTCACCACAATATTCTCGGCGATTTCAGCCAGGTCCCTCGCCTCCCGAACGATGCCATCGGCATCCACGCTCACCACCTCAGCACTGACGGGACCCTCTACGATCCCGCATATCTCTTTGATCAATTCCTTGAAGTCCCTGCCTTCCTTGGCTACCAGGCTCGGGTTTGTTGTAACGCCGTCAACCATGCCAAGGGCGTGGGCTTCTCTGATTTCCTGAACATTGGCCGTATCAATAAAGAATTTCATCTTTTTCTCCCGTTCTTGTTTAGATAATGTCTTCCACCAACCTATTTCTCGTTTCTCATTTCCTCTTCATGTTTCTCCGCACATTCCCGACTGCAGTAAAAAAACTCCCGCCCCCCGATGTTTCTCCTCAGCGCCGTCCTTTTCGGGATATAGGCCTTGCAAGACGGATCCTGCACCATTTCATCAATGGTCCCCCCGTTAGTTCCTCCTTCACTCCCTCGCCCGATATTTTCCCGGTGGCCAAAATACCTCCGGAATGCATGATAGAGCAAATAGATGAGAACGCTGAAAATGAGTATTCGCAACATGATTTCAAACCCTCAGAGGCAGGATCTCCTGGCCCGTTTCCCCGCATGCCTCCAGTAATTGTGATATGGTTGTCCCCAACACAGGATGCACCAAATGTGGGTCCAATTGATTCAAGGGAACGAGAACGAATCGTCTGGCATGCATCAGCGGATGGGGGACGATGAGTCCTTCCTCACGAATCCGGTGACTTCCATACAGGAGGATATCCAGGTCGATGATGCGCGCTTCCCACTTCTGTGTTCTGACTCGGCCCATGGAGGCTTCAATGGTCATTAAATGAATCAACAGGTCTTTTGCCGTAAGCTGGGTATGCACGCATATAACGCCGTTCACATACCAGTCCTGATCTTCAACATCAACCGGTTCCGTACGGTAAAGGCCGGATCTGGCCGTTACACTGCATCCGGGCAAACTATCCACCTTTTGGATAGCCGCCTGACAATTGGCGACCTTGTCGCCCAGGTTGCTGCCTACCCCGATATATGCCTTTTCAATCAAAACACCATTCCCTTCAGTCTTTCCACGGCCTCCCCAAGCCGTTTCTCGTTCTGCGTAAGGGCAATACGGAAATACCCCTCTCCCGGCTCTCCGAATCCGTTGCCGGGGGTGACCACCAGGCCCGCCTCCTCCAACAACCTCGTGGCCAGGCGTGCCGAAGTATACCCTTTTGGAACCCTTATCCAGAGATAGAAGGTGGCTTTCGGCGTTTCCACCTCAAATCCCGAATCACGAAGCCCCCTGACCATCATGTCCCGTCGTTTCGCATAGATCCGGTTTGCCTCCTCCACGCAGGCCTGGTCGCCATTTAGTGCTTCAATGCCGGCCAGTTGGATCGCCTGAAAAACACCCGAGTCGATATTACTCTTAATGGCCCCCAACCCGTCTACGGCAATAGGATTGCCCACGGCGAAGCCTATTCTCCAACCGGTCATGTTATAGGTCTTGGAGAGCGAGTGGAATTAT
>JBBSAR010000581.1:0-2752 GCA_038252125.1 Desulfatiglandales bacterium | reverse complement strand
ATTGATGAACTCCTGGCTTTCAAAAAGCTTCGGGATCTGTTTTTTGAGGGCCTCAACGAACCCTTTGATATCGTTCTTGAAAGCACTTCCCTGTCCGTTCTTGAAACGAAACAGGATAGGTTCTTCCGGGTCCTTGAAGTTGTTTACATAGCAAAGATCGTCCGGGGCTGTCATTTCACAACAGTTTTCCTCCAGCAGCTTTTTGACCGTGGACATGCGGCCCGTACCGGCTACGACGGTCACAAATACATTGTATCCCTTCTGCTTGATCCCCATGCCGAACCTGAATGCCTCCACCCCTCTTTTCTGTCCGATAATTTCTTTGAGAGGTTCGAGGTCGTCGGTGGTTTTGAAGGAAAAAGCGGCCGGATCGAGCCGCCACCTCAGATCGTCAACAGGAATTTCCGGATAAGCATTTTTTTTCGGCATGTAAAAACTCCTTTTTTTACCATCCAGGCATCAGGGATACCCCATGGCTGAATGGTGGTCTTTGTAAAAAGTGAGAAACACCGTTTTGTTAGATAAAGATCTTTATGAACCGTCGCGGTTCAAAAAATTCAGGTTTCAATGGCGATGAGATAAATCTTTTCCGGTTTCCATCTGGGCAGGGTTATTTTCAGCAGGTTTCCTTTCATAACAGCCTTCACCTCGGAAATCTCTATCCGGAAAGGGAGAGGGATCGTCCGCGCAAAGGCATTGACGTATCGCTCTTCAAACCAGTTGCTCTTATTCCCGGCGGCCTTTGTTTTTTTTCTCCCCTTTATGATCAGTTTCTCATTGGCAATAATGATTTCCAGATCGTTGGGGTGCAAATCCCTTAAAACCGCTTCAACGATGAAGAAATCCTTTGTCACCATCGTTTCGACCGTGATGTTTTCGGAAGTCTTTTCAAAAAACATGGACAGACCTGCTTCGGACCAGCAGCTTTTGAAAAGACGATCCATATCCTCTCTTAACCTGTTCATCTCCCTGTTTTTCCAAAGAATAAGCTCCAACATTGCTTTCTCTCCAGGATAAAGGGTTTATGCATGAGTGGGAACCCTGAAACCTTCAGGAAAGGGGGTCCCGTCCACATGGACCATTCTATTTTCGTCCATGGAAAAACGTCCTTCGGCGATCATTTCGATGGTGAGGGGAAATATCTTCCAGTCTCCGATCTCCTTGAGCCTCTCTTGGTGGGCATCTACAACCTGAAGGAGTCGTTCCCTGTCCCGGGAAAGGTCTTCCACCGGGGCCGGCATACGCACATCCAGGGGTTCGGAGACCATCAGGAGGGGACCGCTGTCCACCCCTTCGTCCGTCCAGAGCGTGGATGACCGCAGTCTGGTTTCTCCGGCCAGGATAGCGTCCCTTACGGCGTCATCTCCCACAAACTTTCTTTTCCCGTCGGGCAGCTTCAGGGAAAGATCCGCAGGATGCACGTTTACGCATTTTGTGAGGGTAATATAACTCATATATCCGCCAAGGGCAATGACGTCTATCTCAAAGGCGTCCACAAGCCTTTTGGCCACGCGATCATATTCCTTTCTGGCGGCCATGCCTTCCGCGGTTCCGACGCTTCTTTTCAGGGATCTTCTTGCGTAAAAGGAGCGTATGTCAAAACTGAAATAGGGAAGTCCGTACTCCATCGCAATTCTTTCTCCGGCACAGTGTCCGTCGGATCTGTCGCTGAAAAGAAAAATGATTTCAAACGGCGCCTTCTTCCCTCCTTTGTTCAGCTCTTTCCTGTGTTCCATGAGCCGGCGAATATTTGTTCCCGAACCGGACAGGAACGCGGCTACTCTCATGGGACGTCCCGCCGAAAGCGGGTCGAAAAGAGGCGTCAACGGCATGCCTAAATCTCCTGAAAAAGCGCTTGAATCGGTTTCATATGATAGGGTGTCCCCTGTTCTATGGCCGAGAGGACGGCGCCTCCTCCCGTAAAATAGTAGGTATTGGGATCATCTATTCCGGACATATAGATTCCCGGACACAGATTTCTGAGTTCCTGGAGGGTATCGCCTCCCGCGAAGAGTTTTCGGGCGGAACGGTTGGCGGCGATCAGGCGATACAAGGCCTCCGATCCTTCATAAAAAGAGGGCATCATACCCATGACCGCATTCACGAAGAAGGTCCCGGCGGATGCAATGACCTTGGAAACTTTTTCATCCCGGTAAGACGCCGGATCCACATCCAGGAGGTATCCTGCCTTCTTTCCATTTTTCAGGGCATCGAGCGTTATGGTCCTGAACTGCCCCTGCACCTTTTTTTCCGTGTTTTCCGATTCCACAAGGGTGTTCATTTCGAGGATCTTATTCTGCTTCCCGTCAATTTCCACCAGTTCCATGGCCAGGGTTCTGTCTTCTTCCGAGACTCCCCCGATCGTGGCGCCATACTTGGCGGAAATGAAGGTATTGTACATCAACCCTCCGAGGATCAGGTGATCGACCTTCTCATAAAGGGCCTTCAGGGGGCCGATCTTGGTATCGTACTTAGCCCCCGCCACCACCCCTACAAAAGGACGGACCGGATTCAGCACCCGGTCCAAATTCACAATTTCCCTCTGGAGAAGGCTGCCGGCGTAGGCGGGGAGCAACCGTGCCACATCGTAGGTGGAGGCATGGGCCCGCCAGGAACCAAAGGCGTCATTAACATAGAGATCGGCCAGAGAAGCAAGCTCCCGGGCAAACGTTTCCCGTTCCTCGCCCTTGGATTCCTCTCCGAGGAACCAGCGTGAGTTGGGAAGGTAGATCATTCCGATCTTGCCGGCTTT
>JBBSAR010000580.1:0-2754 GCA_038252125.1 Desulfatiglandales bacterium | reverse complement strand
TGTAAGCTTGACATACCCAAAATTCCGTATGACCAATTTGATGAAGTCTATGCCGTAGACGGGGGCAGTAATGATGGAACGGTAGAATACTTAGAGTCCCAAGGGATTCCTGTATATCGCCAACCGAAGAAAGGCCTGAATGCAGCGTATATTCATGCGGCTGACATGTCAACGTGCGATGCAGTCGTTGTCTTTTTCCCGAAGGGCACAAGCACGGTTGAAGACTTGCAAAAGTTCCGCCCACTCCTTGAAGCGGGGTATGACATTGTAATAGCAAGCCGCAATATCAAAGGAGGCAGAAACGAGGAGGATGACCGATTTTTTAAGTTGCGGAAATGGTGCGTTCTGGCGCTGGCAATACTTGCAGCTATGATTTGGCGGCGTGAAGGCTATTTTGTCCGGGACGTGTTGCATGGATTTAAGGGGTTTACAGTTTCTGCATTCAGACGAATAGCGCCTTTAGACTATGGACTTTCGATAGATATTGAAATGATAATTCGTTCCTACCGGTTGCGCCTGAAACGTACGGAATTCCCAACCAAGGAAAGGCATCGACCATTCGGACAAACACATTTTCGGTTATTTCCAACGGGTGTCAAGCTGGTCAAGTATCTGTGGCGCGAGGCCAAGCGTGGAGATTAGGAACTGGCGAGGATTTGAAAATATGAATCGATTCTTAAGGCGCGGATGGAGGGGCATAAAACGCGGGCTCCGAAAAAGCAGGATGGTGATAAAGGAAAACAATGGAAACACCGGCAATGTGGGTAAAACCCTTGATAAATGGGATAAGCCTGGTTCTCCCGAAGTATTTGTTGCGGGTGATGCTGGGCAAGAGGGCAAGAAAATCGCTAGCGTATGGGATAAATCCGATGAGGTTTATGAGATAGACGGATTCAAAGTATACTGGGAATTGCTTGAAGAGGTGAGGGATTATCAAAATCAGATGATGACAAACGGAAAAGATGAATTGGAATACTACGCATCTTTTTTCCCGGAAGATAAAGAACTTTCTGATTTGACGGGGTTGATAATCGGATGCAACTACGGGGAAACTTCCCCTGCTGTTGCCATGGCAAAGACCATGCCTTTTAGTAAGTTAATTGTGGTGGATATCGCAAATGGGTTATTAAAGCGCCAGGAAAAAATCACAAATGGGATGGGGTTGAATCATATAATAGAATATAGGTGCATGGACTTGAACACCGAAAGCTTAAAAGGGCAAGACAGATATGACTTCATTTATTCACTTGGCACCATTCACCATCTTAAAAACTTGGAAAGGCTTTTCTCGGAAATCAATGACGTCCTTTTGGAGGACGGAATATTTTATATGAGAGAATATATCGGACCATCCTATATCCAATATACAGATACTCAGGTTGAAATCGTAAACAGGATATTGGCAGGACTACCCGATCATTTAAAAAGGGACAGGTTTGGAAATATTAAGAATACGGCATGGAGACCGAGCATAGAAGAAGTAAAGGCGGGTGATCCGTCAGAAGCAGTAAGAAGCCAAGACATCATGGGCGTGGTTCGTGAACACTTGGAACTTTTAACCTGTGATATGACAGGTGGGACGATACTTGCCCCACTATTGCACGGGATAGCGGGGAACTTTGAAAGAGGAGAAGCTGAACAAGCTATTCTTAAAGGCCTGATTCTTTTGGAACGGTTACTCATTTAAGAGGGTGTAATCCCGAGTGATTATGTATCCCTTGTTGGGAAGAGCATTTGAAAAGCAGGCTGCTTCTTGTATCACCGGATGCCCGCGGAATATGGGCGCCAGCCATCAGTCGAGCAATAAGATCAACGCCTGAAGAGATTTTTGATGATAAAGAACAGAAACTCAATGAATAAGTTTTGCATGTACAGTTCTTCCTATGGCACGGGAATTTGCGGGAAAGGAACCACGGATGGAGAAACCTTTAGTGTCCATAATCGTCAGGACAAAGGATCGACCTGAACTTCTACAAGATGCGCTCAAAAGCGTTGCAGACCAAACTTACAGACCCATGCAGGTCGTTCTGGTCAACGATGGTGGCTGCGCGCTGGATCCAGTTGAGGTTGAAGCTGTCCTTGGCGATATACTGATAGAGTATGTCAAAAACGAAACAAGCCTGGGCCGGGGAGCGGCTTTAAATGTAGGATTGGAGAAGAGTAAAGGGGCATATGTGGCCTTTCTGGATGATGACGATGTCTACTACCCTGTCGGAATTGCTGTTCTTGTGGATGGGGCGATTCAAAACAACGCTGAGGCTGTGTATGGCCAGGTCGTATGCAAGTCTACGAGATCGGGACCCGGGGACGCGGTGAAAGCCGAAAGGGTGCTGGGCGAACCGTTCCATTTTGGAAAGCTCCTTTTTGAAAACTTTATCGCGACGAATTCTCTCCTGGTATCAAGGAAACTTGTCAAAAAGATCGGTCCTTTTGATAATGACTTCGAAATATTTGAGGACTGGGACTGGATCATCAGGATGGCATCCATCCGTGAACCGCTGTTCACCCATTCGGTTATTGGTGAATACCGGATATTCTCTTCAAGTACGCTTACCGGTAAAGGAGGTATGGAGCTACACAGATTTTATAGGGAAAAGCTTCTTGAAAAGCATTTGGGAAAGGCTACCGCAGCAGATTTCCTTGACTATGTACAACGTGCCGTTGACAAGATTGTGCTGGAAAAGGACACTAAGAATAACTATCTGGAGGCCCAAACAGAGAGTCTCGGTGAACAGGTTAGGATAAAGACGGAAT
>JBBSAR010000579.1:0-2757 GCA_038252125.1 Desulfatiglandales bacterium | reverse complement strand
GGGGCAGGAGATCAATCGTCATTATTTGCTGTCGCTGGAAAGCGCGGACTTGAATGATTCAAATATTTCCAGCCGATTTATCGAAATCAAAAAGGCGCTTCAAGATGCCCTTCAGACCGATATCGCCAACAGCGGTACATCCCATGCCGAGAGCCTGGATAGTGAAACGGATGGTTTGGCCGGGCGGTGCGCCCGCTGGATATACACCGCCTCACTTTCGGAAGTGCGGGCCAATGGGCTTTCAGAAGCCGAACTGGCGGAATATGCCCTGGCGCCGGGGAGGTCTATCCTGGGCCTTCGCGATGCCCTCAAGAAACTTTACGACACCTGCTGGTATATCGAGCAAACCCAGTCGGGCAGATACTACTTTCACCGCCAGAAAAACCTGAATGCCCAGGTCAATACCTATGTAAAGGCCTGTACACCTATGGACCGGGATGAACAGATCAAAGAGAAACTTACCGAGATGTTCGACCCCCATGACAAACGCTGTTACCAGAAGGTGGCCGTTTTGCCTGCTCTGGACAAGGTCCAGTTGGAACGGGACAGGATTACGCTGGTGGTTTGCAAGCCCGATACGGATATCGGGCGATTCTTCAGCGGCGAAAAATTCAAGAACCGGATGGCTTTCATTACGGCCGTGGACCAGACCGGGATCTTCAATGTGAACAAAAAGGCGGAGCGGCTCTGGGCCATCCATCAGGTGGTGGCTGATCTCACAGCCGAAGACAGCCAGTTTAAGAAAGCAAAGGAAACGCTGACCGACTGCCAGACCGAGCTTTTCATCGCCATAAAAGGGGTCTTCAACAAGCTTCATTACCCGCTCATTGACGATGACAGCGAGACCGCCCTGGTGGCTACTCCGCTTTTGGACGGCTATGTGGATGAAAAGACCGGCCACCACGTGAAATACCAAAATGAAGAGGCATCCAAGGGGGAGTTTGTGGTGGAATCGACCCTGCGCGATGCCGGCAAGTTCCAAGTGTTTTCTCCCGGGCCTGCCGAAGACAAGGTCAAGGTCTATCAACCTCTTCGGAGCCGCCTGGAAAACTTCCTGTTCCCCAGCACTGGCCGAACTACTTGGGATCAGATCAAGGACGGGGCTGCTACCCGGGGGCACATCATCTGGACTGAACCTGGCGCTTTTGAGCGGATGCGGGAGGCATTAATTACTGCGGGTGAGTGGCGTGAGGAGGCCGGCCAGATTCAGAAACCGCCCTTTGAGGAAGTGACCGGGGTTGTGATCGAATACGCCAGGGATACGGTGAAAGGGAGCGCTTTCAAACTGGTAACGCGTTCCGACACCTATAAATTCCTGAACAGTCTCCCCGAAACCGTTGAGCTGCGCATGGTCCAAGCAAAGGTGGCTCTGGCGGCCGAAAACAATACTGTGACCCTTACCTGGGACCGCAAAACCATCCTGAAACCCGCAAGGATCGTTTCCGCCTTTGATTTTTTAGACAAAGAGGTTCCCAACGGCGGCGAATGGTCCCTGCGATTTGATCAACTTCATTTTGCAACGGGAAAGGACCTTCAGCAATGGCAAATTGACTCCAGCACGAAAATCGAAGCGGGGCTGATTACCCAATGACGCAACCTCCGGTTCACATTTTTGGTACAGTGGATGAAAAGGGCGATGCCTTTGAATTCCACTACGATACCGGCAAGATTGCCCAATGCCGGTTGGATGCCGTGATTCAAACGGAAAGAGGTCCCAGGCGAACCGAGATGGCTGCCATTCCTACCGTCCTATGGCGGAAGATGAGCGTGAGGGCGGTGCGGGAACTGATCTCCGGCATGGGCGAAGAGGAGCGTACCCGAAAGCAGCCGACCCTCAAGACCGGCATCAACCGCCTGGGACCACTTTTGGGCCGGGAGCTGGCGGTACTCCTCTGGGCACTCATGGAAAATGGCGCGGATGAGCGGCTGGAGACCCTTCTCCATGGGTGGCGGGAACTGGCCCGGGAGGAACGCTGGTGGCTATTCGCCAAGGGCTCGGCCCCCGGACAGGGCCTGGGTATCGGCTGGCGGCGTGCCCTCTTTCACGCTCTTTCAGAGCCGGGTGATTCCAGATCGGTAACCATGGATTCGGCTCAAAAAAAAAGCCCGCTGATCTCCCCTTTGCCTCGCAGTGGTGGTCAACCCATGGCGCCAACGAACCCAAAGAAGAAAACCATAACGGAAAAGATCCGGAAAAAGCAGACCCGAAAAGCGACCACAACATCCCTGAACAGTTGAGCCTGTTTTGATATGATACAGAAAACATTTATTGAAGTACAGTTTCCCATTGGGCCCCTTTCACTGGAAAGCTATAAAGAGCGGGACGCTAAGGGTTCCAAGGCCCTTTCCTCTTTGGGAAAATGGTGGGGTAGCAAGCCGCTGGTGCTCACTCGCGCCATCATTCTTGGAACGGTCTTTCCCGCATCGGATGATCCCGAGCGCTGGGGTGACGATCTTGAAATTTTTCTAAAGTGCATGTGCCTGGATAACGACGGTATGTGGAAACGAAAAATCAAAGCCCTCCCAGCTGTCCTATGTTATCCACTGGCAACGGAAAAGGAACGTCAAGAACTCTTTGATGATGAAGATATCTGGTGCCGGAAGGGAGATCGGAAACTCAGAAGGCATCTCGAAAAAAGGGTTTTTTATACCATGGGGCACACGGAGCAGAGAGAATACTGCTGCCGGGTGGAACAGATGGATGGTCCCTCAGAGGAATCCTGGGAGGAGATCAATGCCTATCTGAACACAACCGCC
>JBBSAR010000578.1:0-2759 GCA_038252125.1 Desulfatiglandales bacterium | reverse complement strand
TCCGGTTCCCTTAAATTCTTCAAAAATGACTTCATCCATTCGGCTTCCCGTATCAATAAGGGCGGTTGCGATGATGGTTAAGCTTCCTCCGTCCTCAATGTTTCGCGCGGCGCCGAAAAAGCGTTTTGGCTTGTGAAGGGCATTGGAATCAAGACCGCCTGAGAGGATTTTCCCGCTGGGCGGAACAACGGAGTTATAGGCCCGAGCCAGACGGGTAATGCTGTCAAGAAGAATCAACACGTCCAGCTTATGTTCCACGAGTCTTTTGGCCTTTTCTATCACCATCTCCGCAACCTGCACATGCCGTTGTGGAGGTTCATCAAAGGTTGAGCTGATCACTTCTGCATCCACCGAACGAATCATGTCCGTAACCTCTTCCGGTCTTTCATCAATGAGCAGAACGATCTTGTGAATGCTCTTATCATTTGCGGTGACGCTGTTGGCGATATTTTGCAGCAGCATGGTCTTACCGGTTCTTGGCGGAGCAACGATGAGAGCCCTCTGTCCTTTACCTAAGGGGGTCATCATATCCATGATTCGTGTAGAATAATTGGTGGGCTCCACTTCCAGCTTGATTCTTTCCTCGGGATAAAGGGGGATCAGGTTGTCAAAAAGGATCTTCTCCCGGGAGATCTCCGGATCCTCATGGTTTACGTTTTCCACTTTGAGCAGGGCAAAATATCTCTCGGACTCTTTTGGAGGTCTAATCTGACCGGTAACTGTATCGCCTTTTCTGAGGTTAAATCTTCGAATTTGGGAAGGAGATATGTAAATATCGTCCGGTCCGGGAAGATAGTTGGCATCCGGCGCCCTGAGGAAGCCAAAACCATCCGGGAGGATCTCAAGTACCCCTTCTCCATAAATCAGACCGTTTTGTTCGGAATGCGCCTGAAGCAGTGCAAAAGTAAGATCCTGTTTCCTCATTCCGGAGGCGCCTTCAATGCGGAATGCCTTGGCCATATCGGTCAGTTGACTGATTTTTAATTTCTTAAGCTCAACAAGATTCATGGGTTGTCTCCATTTTTAAAAAATAACGATCCTTTTTCACAGACTGATAACCATACGGAAAGCAGAATCTCCGTCAAGGTATGAATCGGCCCGAGCGTTCACATTCATTCAGCCCTTTCAGCATGGTGCAACAAGCTTCACTGCTGGCCTGCAAGGGCGTAAATCCCACCGATCAGCCAAAAAAGCTGAAAGACAAAACCCTTTCGATGACGCAGCGGACTACACGCTAAACTCATTTATGTGAGTTTCAGAGAAGGTTCCTCAGTAGAGTCGTTTCGAAGTCGATTCAGATATCCGGTCTTTGCCGAATCCCCCACAAGGCAGGAAATTTGTTCTTTAAGACGTAGAACTTTAACATTTTTCTTCTCAAAGTCAAGTATGTTTGTCAACTTCCGACAAATTTAAATCCAGATTGTTTTCCGTTTACGCCATCCTTAGTGCATCCAGCACTCCTACCATATCCTCTGGCAGAGGACTTTCAAACTCCATGAATTGGTTGGTTTCCGGGTGGGTGAAACCCAGGCGGAAGGAATGGAGCATCTGCCTCCGCACATCGCAGGAGAACCGCCTACCCGCTGGGAAAGCCCTTTTCCACCAGTTGGGTCCGTGTCCGTAGATGGAATCGCCGGCCAGAGGATGTCCGATATGAGACATGTGCACACGAATCTGGTGTGTCCTGCCTGTTTTGAGCAAAACCGACAGAAAGGAAAAACCGGCATCAAATTCCTCGACCATCCGCCATCTGGTGATAGCCTGCCTTCCCCCGGTGGAAACGACAGCCATTTTCTTCCGTTTCACAGGGTGCCGACCAATGGGAAGATTGACCTCTCCAGCATGGGTTTTCATTCTGCCATGCACAATGGCCGCATATTCTTTTCGGACGGCGCCCGATTTAAACTGCCGGGCAAGAGACAGGTGTGCGTTATCATTTTTTGCGGCCACCAGAAGACCGGATGTATCCTTATCCAGCCTGTGTACAATTCCCGGTCTGAGCTCTCCTCCAATACCTGAAAGATCGGTGCAATGTTTAAGCAATCCGTGAACCAGTGTTCCCTCGGAATGGCCGGGGGCCGGATGGACAACGACCCCCGCGGGCTTTGACACGACAACCAGAAATTTATCCTCATAAATTACAGAAAAATTCACCTCTTGCGGAACCAGGTTCACGGGAGTTGGAGGCGGAACGGTGATGTCGATTTTATCCCCGCTCTTAAGACGCTGGCTTGGCTTGGATAAATGTCCGTTTACTCGAACATGTCCACCCCTTATCAAGGACTGTATCCTGGACCGCGACAGGGCGGATTCCTTCAATGAGAGGAAAAGATCCAGCCTGACATCGTTCATACTCTCAGACAACAGAAAAAGCGACAATCTTTCTCCACAGTCAAACGCGCTGACGGATGATGCCGGGCGCAGTCGGTAAAAATGGCTGAAGGTTATGCAACAGCGAAGAAGCGAACAGGATGAACATGGTCAAAGGTTGGGAAAATGATCAAAAAGGAATGATTGGTCCGTGAGGCGAGAATGCCATCAGAAAACAGGAATACGCGAGGTTTCAATGCGATAGGAGATACGCTCGATCTTGCCACACAGGACCGATTCCCTTTGACCGCGTCGTGTTCTTTTTAATAGCGAATCACACGGGTTGCACGGCAACTGAAGTCTTGACCAAATAAACGGGGCAGTCCACCGGCGCTCAGTCAAAAAAACCATCCAGATCTTTTTCAATCACTGATTCATCCACCTGTCTG
>JBBSAR010000577.1:0-2764 GCA_038252125.1 Desulfatiglandales bacterium | reverse complement strand
GCATACAAATTCTTTGTGGCTTGCGTTGCAAATTGATCGAGAAGTATCTCATAACCGAAGGATTTAGCGGCATAAACAACATACGGCGGATTCCCGATAATCACATCGAACCCGCCATTTTTCATGATCCCATAAAACTCCACGAACCAGTGAAACGGCTGATGAGTAGCCTTCCATTCGGCAAAGGCGGCTTCGTAGGCTTTGGGTTTTGAAGGGTAGTTGTTCGGAGCAATGCCATATTCAAAAGCGAGATGGCGGTCCAGCTCGGCATTCAGTTCTTGCAGACGATGCTGCAGATCCTGCTTGTCCTTGTGCGTAACCCTTCCGCCGTGCGTGGTCTGCTGGTCGCGAAATTGGTGAAGGGTTTTGTCTACGATCAACAGATCTTCCTCAAATCGCTGGTAGGCGTCGGCTATTTCACCGAACATGAGCATTCCCTGCTTTTGCATTCCCACGTTCTTTTCGGTAAAGGCGTTGCGGGCCTGTTCCTCCGTGGCATATCCGACCAGGGTGTTTCCGGCCCGGATGTTGAAATCCATGTCGGGCAGGGGCTCTATTTGTTCCACCTTTTCCACCTGTGCCACCAGTTTCAGAAAAAGGCGCAGCTTGCAGATCTCCACGGCCTCGGCCATGATGTCCACGCCGTAGAGATTATTGATGATGATGGATTTCAGGATAAAATAGCGTTCATTGGGGTGTTTGCGGACCTGCTCCAGCACATCCTTGAAGTCCGCCAATTGCTTTGGATGGTGCGGCTTGCCTTCCATGTCTTCGACGAAGCGGGCCATACTTTCCAGGCAGTCGCTGTAAAGGCTTTCGAGAATGCATAGAGCCGCAAAAAGAAAGGCCCCGGATCCACAGGTGGGGTCAAGCGCTCGAATGTTTTTGAGGGCCTGCCAGAATGCCCGCACCAACTCCGGGCCTTCACTGGTTACAATGGCGTCCCTGGCAAACTGCCAGATATCCAGGTTGTAGGTGATGAGGTCGTTGATCCGATGGACTTCTCCTCTCAGAAGTTTTTCGCGAATTTCCAAACAACGGTTTCGGCGGTAGATGTATTCCCTCCATGTCTCGGTAATCAGCCGCAAGGGGTCGCCTTCCGGGGCCTGCTGTAGATTGTACCGCTTGTCGTGCATGCGGGTTCGGGGATCGTGCATGCCGGTCTGAACGAAATCGGGCAATTCGGTTTCAGGCACAATGTCTCCGTTATTTAGAACTACGCCGTGCTTGACGGCGGGATATATGTAACGGTCGGGATCTTCGCGGAGGAGACCCCACAGAAAACCATCGGGCTTGAAGGCAATGGGGCACTTTTTTTCCGCTGCATCAAACAGGAAGGGAATGAGGGTGTTCTTGCTGATGTATTCGGTGATATCTTCTTTGGTATAATAGGCCCCCATCTGCTTCTGGTTGATATATTTTTCAAAGATGTAACCCACCACATCGGGATTGATTTCATTGTCCGCTCGAAGGGGTCGCTCATCCAGATGCCACTGGTAGTTGTCAAAAAAGGCGAAAAGCTTTTCAAAGGCTTTGTCGGGGATATCTATGTTTGGATTGTGTTCTTCAAGCTGATGGACCTCAAAAAAACCGCCGTTTAAAAAGGGGACTTTGCCGAGGAGCCGCTCCAGGACCGGGTCGAGTCTCCGTTCGTCCGCTGATTTTCCCAAACCGTCGTGGAAAAGCCTGAGCAGAAAATAGCGATAGAAGGTCTGAAACTGATCCTTGCCTCTAAGGCTTTGGAGCATGGCAAGCCGGTTGCGCAGGTAGTCGGTATCTCCGTCCAAAAACCCTTTCCTCTGGATAAAATACACGAACATGAGGCGATTGAGCATCAGCGAGGTGTACCAGGCAAGATCGGTATCGTTCTTGATGCCTTTGATCAGTTTCATGAAGGCGGCGTGCTCGGTCTTGAAGCGGTCATAGAATTTCTTGGTGACCTTGTCCACATCCAGTGCGGCTTTGACCCTTCCGGTCACATCAACGACCGTGACGCTCTCCTCCTCGTCCATACTGACCGCGATCTGATCCAGCCTCTGAATGAGCGGGTCTCCGGACTGAGAAACGTCGAACCGGTGGTCTCGGCTGGCCAGGGGTTTTCCCGGTTCGCGGCGAACCCAGTGCCAGACCTGCCTGCCCGCCTCCCGGTCGGCATAGATGACAAAATGCTCGCGGACCGATCGGGTGACCTTATGATCAATCTTGAGGCGCGTCGGCCTGTCGGGAATCGCGGGGCAGAGATAGGCCACAAAACCTCGCTTTTGTGCAATGGCCGTCAGGGTAAAGACGGTGTCCCCCACGGGGATGTCGAGCCTGGCATGGTGATTATCCCATCCCAGATGCTCCCGAAACAGTGTGGGAAAATCGAAGGCTTTCAGGCAGGATCGCACAGCGGCAGTCTCAACCTTCATGGGTTTGACCTCCTCTTGTGATTCCGTCCTTGGTTGAAGATTTAGCCGGAGGCCCTGACTCATATTGTGCCGGTGGTTCCCGAACTTCTACCCGGGCGCCAGGAATTTTGAGAACCACGCGGCCATCCTTCCAGATCGCCACGGGTTTTCCTTTAAGGCGGTGGTCCTCCATAACACGCGCCACCGCCTAGCGCATGGCGGTCAACGCCATTTCAGTAAGCTTTTCCATAGAGAATTCTTGCGATGTCATGGGATTGCCTCCCGCAGGATCAAGTTGTAGAGATTTGAATCATGGATTTTCGTCTTTCCCTCTTCTTCCTGAAAGATCAGAGCAGGTTTCTCACCCGAGTTAT
>JBBSAR010000576.1:0-2767 GCA_038252125.1 Desulfatiglandales bacterium | reverse complement strand
TTGGGGTTTGGGGGCTTTTTTGACGATGTACTCCCCTTCCGGCATGCGGTTTACGGCCTGTTCGATGACACTAAGACTTTCGGCCATCTCCGCCATGCGGACCCGGTATCGACCCATGGCATTGCCCTTTTCATCAACGGGTATCTGATAATCAAACCGGTCATACACGGAATAGGGCGGCGCTTCCGGCTACTCCAGTAACCTGCCCCCATATCCATCCCTGCCTTCAATCCCTTTGTAGATCTTCAGCCGTTTTCCGTCGTTGATTCCCGCCTGAAAGGTATCCATGTCCACAGTGGCTCTCCTGTGCGACAAATTGACAAGACGGGGAAATCGCATATTCTTATATTCTTCCAGGGCACTGTCCCGGCCGCGGATCAACGCGCTCATGGATTTTGCATGGGATATTCCCTTGCCGTAACACGCTTTTCTTTCAAGGGCTTCCCGGTCTAATTTGTCATGGAGCCCCCTGAGCAGCCCCAGCCTATACGACCGCTTATTTCTGGAAACCCCTTTGCCGTTTGTACGGAGATGGACTTTCCAGAGCATTTCCATCTGATTCATGAGAAAATAATAGACATATTCGGCAATAGACACGTTTTCACTGGTCCCCAAAAGTTCAATCGTCTTATAAACCTGGCAATCTCCGGCGTCATAAAGATAGGAATATACCACGTCTACAAAGAAATGTTCTTTCAAGATATTGCATATTCGACGCTGGTAGTTCTCTGTCTTCTTCCTCTTGTGGTTGATAATCGCGTAAACACAACCCGATGTCTTGTCCTGCTCCACCCGATCGATGTTGTACTTCTCGATCAGTTCATTGGCTTTCTTCATGGCAAGAAAGGCTTCGTTTTCATTCTCCGACTGGGCCAGGGACAGGAGTTTTCTGACCTTTTCCAGCATCCTGGACCCCTCCGATTCCATCTCCTGACTTCGAAAATCGGCGAGGGGTCGTCGCAGGTCTCCTTTCGCCCTTCGAAATTCCGAGGGAACACCGAGACGTTCACAGGCCATCTGAAAGTATTCCCCATGGCCGTCCGCACTTTTGAAAAGATCGGTAACCATCTGGTGAGCCATTTCATGTTTCAACACATGCACAACAATGTCCCAAGGATGTTCCCGTATGAGATGGAGGGATATCTTCAGAGTGCGGAAATCCGCATTCCACGTCCCCCACTCTGTTTTGGAATTTGAAAGTTCCATAAAAGGCCTGGAAAGCTTAACTTTATAATTCCAGCAGATCGCTTCATGTTCCTCTTGCAACTTGGATAACCAGGCCCGCTGGAACCAGATCTCTTTCTCCATTCTGTTCAATCTACAAATTCTCCCCCCGGCAATCTTCCCGATACCGGGACCTTAATCATCTGAATCTTGAAGCTATTTTACCGCATCGTAGGGAATAAACCCTTTCGGAGGCTTATCGCCTAAAGCCTGTTTGGGTTTAAAATAGGCCTTGCTTTCATAAATGGTTTTCATGAGCGCCTCGCGATGGCCGGGATGGGCCAGATGGGCAATACCCACCGCGTGTTCCGCCAGATTCAACCCACGAGGGTTGAACGCCCCGTACTCCGTTACGATCACCACGGGATCCGCGGCGATGGCGGTTACGGTAATCCCCTCGGGACTTCGTTCCATGATCTTTGAGAATCCTTCGGATGTGGTTGATTTCATGGCAATGATCGGAACGCCGTTCTTGGAAAGATAGGCGCCCCGCAGAAAATCGGCCTGACCTCCTATGCCGCTGTATATGCTTGTGGCCTTTAATGAATCCGCCCAGATATTGCCGTGAAAATCTACCCCGATAGCGCTATTGATCGCCACCATTCTCGGAATCTGGGCAATTATGGGAATGTAATTGGTATAGTCCGAGGGACGACTCTGGACGGAACTGTTCAGATCGAGCCAGTCGTACCCCTGGGCGGAATTGGACAGAAAAATCGTGGCAACGGCAAAAGTCTCATCCATGAATTCATGATTGACGATTCCCTGATCCACCAGTTTTCGCATGCCGTCCGCAAAAAGCTCCGTGTGAATACCCAGATCTTTTATCCCTTTTTCGATAATGGCATCGGTCACGGCCTCCGGGACTTCCCCGAGCCCGTATTGGATGGTGCATCCGTCATCCACATACAGCTCGGTAATGATGTGAGCGATTTTCCTGGCGCGCTCATCGGGTTCATGCACCGGGCTGATGGGCAATGGGTAGTCGGTATCTATGAGAAAGTCGATGTCGCGCTCATGGAGTGTCGTACCCAGAATGAAAGGCATCTTTGCGTTTCGTTCCGCAATCACCAAACCACCCTGTGCCTTTGCCGATTCCACCGCTGCCTTGCAGCCTTCGACGCTTGTACCATAGCTGTAGTTGCCCCCATTGTCCGGCCCGGAAAGGCTTAGGAGCACAATATTGGGCCTCACGTTTTCCCGCATCTGCCGGGGGATGTCGGAAAGGTGCAGCAACTGGTAACTGGCCTTTCCCGTATTCATGGCTTCCCGTGAATAGGGACCGTTGAAAATCACCCTGTGGGTGATGCGCCGGCAGGCTTCGTCTGAAAAAACCTCTCCAATATCCCCAAGCAGAAGGACACTCAACAGTTCCACATCCCTGATGGATTTATCCTTTGCCAGCTGCTGCAGGAGGGCCCGGGGCGTTCCCGCATTGCCCCCGGAATAAATGATACTGCCAGGAGGAATATTTCGCGCATTTACGGCATCTTCAATATTTTTCACTAATTTCATACACACACTCCCATTGAAATAGGATTTT
>JBBSAR010000575.1:0-2771 GCA_038252125.1 Desulfatiglandales bacterium | reverse complement strand
GCTTTTCGTGATGCCGCGCCGGATTACTGGGGAAGACTCGTTATCGCAGCGGATACCGGGGCGCCGCCGGAGGCCCTTTCGGAAATCGATTTTCTGCTGGCAGCCAATGCCACACGGGTTGGAAATCTTGACTTTCGTTCCTCCCCGGAAAATCATGAGCCCGGTCTTGGGCCTCCTCACTTTAATGACCTGGCCCAAATTATCCAGGCGGCTCAGAAGCTGACGGCCGGTGAAACTATGGACGCCGGTCTCCTTAAACTGCTCCGCCAGGGAACCAGCATGGGCGGCGCCCGGCCCAAATGCACGGTGGAATGGCAAGATGCGTTGTGGATGGCAAAATTTCCTGCGAGAGAAGACACGTTGAATATTCCACGCATTGAGTTTGCCACAATGGAACTGGCTCGCCGTTGCGGCATCACGGTTCCAGAACTCAAGCTCGTATCAATCGGCGAAAATGATATTTTCCTCAGCCATCGATTTGACCGGGAAAAGGGGAGGGCTGGATGGTTGAAATATGGGTTTCTGAGTGCACTTTCTTTCATGCAATGGGACGAAGGAGACCGTCACCTCTGGGATTATGCGGCCATAGCGGACGTCATGCGGCACCACATGAAAGCTGACGACATTCACGAGCTTTATCGTCGGATGGTTTTCAACATGTTGGTGCGAAACACGGATGATCATCCCCGGAACCATGGGTTTGTGCTGGACGAAGGAAAGATGTCCCTTTCGCCCGCGTACGACATCGTCCCGACACCGGCGCAATTCGGTGTAGGAACAGGATTTCGTCTGGCCATGTCGGCGGGAGGGCAGGGGAGAGAAGCAACACTCGAAAATGCATTGAGCCGATCCGCCAGATACGGGCTTTCAAAGGAGCGTGCCCGGGCCATTGCACAGGAATTAGTGGAAACCGTCAGTGGGTGGCGTGAACATTTCGAGGAATGCGGTGTTTCTCGTCGACAAGTGGAATTTTTGGCGCCGTCTTTTGCCATCTGTGATGGGAATAGAGCTTGATGGTTCTATAACATCGGCATTCATTGCATGCGAGCCAAAGAGAATCAACCGTTCAACCGGAATATGATTTGACTCATGCCAGTACATCCTTGCTTCTTGAAATCATTTCTTTCACAATCTTTTCCGTATACGCCGCTTGAAGTTTCGCCAGGTCATCCGGGTAACGCATGGCAGCACCGGTAGTGTTCAGTTTAACGATAAACTTCTCATGTTCCGGTTCGGGTCGAGCGCCGACTTTGCCTAACAGAAAAACGAGATTGTGTGTTTTGGGCAGGGATGCAGCAAAATTGTTTGGAATCCTGAGCTCTTATAATGGCTTCCGGACATCGGGAAGCATTGAGTCAGGGGGCCGGAGAGACATCCTTCCCTTCAGCCCTTTTCGAGAGGCGTTCCTTCCCAGGCATGATTCAAAACCATCATCGAATCTTCATAATCCAGCTCTTCCGGGTTGTAGAAGATGGATCCGTCGCCAAGGGCTCTGCGGGCAATTGCGGGCAGCGTATCTCTTGAAATCAGGGGATTCCCCCGGCCGTCTTTTATCTCCTTCAGTGCCCTGGGGTGTTTGCCGCCCGTGGCCTCATGCAGATCGTCATTGAGCTGCCTCAGGAAGGAAATTACCCGGTCGGCATGATAATGGGCGGGAGTCTTGGCGTAGATTTCAGAGCCCGCCAGCGGGAAAAGCAGTTCAGCCGTGAAAGAGGCGTTTTTGTGTTTGTTATATTCAAGGCCGTAGGGCAGGAGTACGGCCATGCAGGCGCCGTGGGGCGCACCGCAAATAGCGCCTACTGAATGACCGAGGGTGTGCACCATGCCTACCATGGAGTTGGAAAAGGCGATCCCTGCCAGATTCGCCGCGATGGCCAGGGAAAGGCGGCCCTCCTTGTCATCGGGATTCTTTACCACGTTCAAAAGGTTTTGACTGATCAGTTCAATGGCCCTCACGGCGTGACTGTCGCTCAGCGGGTTCTTGGCCAGGCAGGTATAAGCTTCCACTGCGTGGCTCATGGCATCCATTGCGGTGGCGGCGGTAATGGCCGGCGGCAGCGTCATGGTCATGCGGGAATCAAGCACCGCAACGTCGGGTAAAATAAAATTGGACGTGAAGAGCATCTTCAGGTGCTTTTCGTGGTCGGCAATGACCGCCACAAGGGTTACCTCAGACCCCGTTCCGGATGTGGTCGGCACGGCAATCAACGGTTTGAGGGGCCTCTTCAGGGCTCCTGCTCCTGAAAATTTTCCGAGATCGTTCGAACCTTCCGAAACAAGGATGTTCACCCCCTTTGCGGTATCCAGCACGGAACCTCCCCCCACGGCGATGATGGCGTCGCAATGGTTTTCCCGGTATCTGTCCGCGATACGGGTTACCGTCAGCACATCAGAATCAGCCGGCACGTCATCTTCAACAGCTGCGACCCTCGTACTTCCTTCAATGGCCCCTTTGACAAGATCAATAAGACCTGCGCCCACAATGCCCTTGTCCGTAATGATTATGGGGGTTGAAGCCTTCAGGCTTTTCAGCAGTTCAGGGATTTCTTCCAGAACCTTATGGCCGGCCACGATCTGGACCTTGCAGCAGAACTCATAGTATGCTGGCAGATACATATTTTTCTCCTTTATTCCGACCTGAAACTTACTCCATGAGACTTCCGCCCCAGGCGTGTTCCAGAACCATCAGGGACGCTTTATAACTGAATTTTTCGGCGCCGTCCTCATGAGCGTGTTGGGCAATTTCGTTTAATTTTTCCTTGGGAAGACCG
>JBBSAR010000574.1:0-2780 GCA_038252125.1 Desulfatiglandales bacterium | reverse complement strand
GGTTGCCGTATCCAGGGCTGTCAACCGGATTCGTAGCTTTTGTTTATGTTCTGGTTGAATTCCAGAAACGCTACCGGTTTCAAAAAACCTGCGCAACCCTTTATGTTTAAACGTCTTAATCACTTATAGGAGATTAACATTCCGTTGCGCAATACGCAACGGATATTTTATGGGTCATGAAAAAGGGTCAAACCTTGATTTGTGATTAACCCCACTTTTAATCACTGTTCAAGGGTTGACCCCCGCCTTCGTTTTCTTCGTTCCCTTCTGTAAAAAATACTTCTTTGACAGAAGCAAACAAAGGAAAGGAAGTTGTTGGCTTATTTAAGGACGTCCCGGTGCCCATCCCCACGGTGCCCATCCCCAGAATTCTTATAGCCTGTCATATGACTCAGGCTCAACGTGAGGAACAGACCTGAGCACTTTTTCAAAGTACTCCCGCCGGCCTTTAGATGCTTCTTTTTCCAAATAATGTTTCGTCAGGATCGCAGACATTTTTTCTGCAGCGGCCGTGACCAAGAACTGATTGATTGAAATGCCATCTTCCTTCGCCAGGTCTCTGATTTTTTTGTGAAGGGATTTGGGAAGTCTCAGTGTCAGTGTGCTGCCGATGATTTCACGCCTCCTCCAGTATTTCCAGGAATTTTTTCGGGGGTACTGCCTCGATGCCGAAGCTTTGAATATTTTTGAAGTCCTTGAGATTGTAGGTAACGATATATTTACTCCCCGATGCCACAGCCAAGTTCTTTTCTAACATAAGCGAACAAAGAAAAGAAAGGTTCTTGGATTGTTTACGGATGCCCCTGACTTCCTTGCTTGGGACAGTACTCGGCATGCGGAGGCAGAGCCTTCAAAGCCCAGGTTCCCAGGCAGAGCCTGGGAACCAAGGAAAAGAAGCTGGCCGGGGGCGTCTTTTGTTTATGTCTCAGCTATCAGTGGGTTTGAGATTGGTATCAAATACAAGATAAGGAAAGCTCGAACTGCTGGCCTCCCCTTCCGATTGGTTCAAAGTGATCGTCGAACATCACGATCTTCAAATCCTGCCTCTCGACCTGGAGATCTGTATACGTTCCACTCAGCTGCCGCCCTTTCACAACGATCCATGCGACCGCATGATCATCGCGAACGCCCAAATTCATAGACTCATGGTCGTCACGGCGGATCCGCTTTTCAACATCTATGAGATTGAAACTTTGATTTGAAGCAGAAGAATAATTTGCCCCTTTTCTCTCTACTGCATCCGAGCCAGGCGTTTTTCTTCTGCCCATTCGTGAATTTCTTCCAGGCTTTCGGCCTCCAGGAAGCGCTCGCCCAATTCTTCAATGTCTTCCACCCGTAAACCCCTGAAGATTGGATAAACAGAATCGTAACTGGTTTTAAAGCGCTTTGCAATTTGCAGGCACAGAAGCTTTAAGCTTCCCTGCTGGATGCCCTGCTGGATGCCCTGCTGCATCCCCTGCTGGATGCCCTGCTGCATCCCCTGTTGCTTCCCCTGCTCGATCAACTGTTCAGCTATAGTCGGCATAATATCTCCTCCCTGACCCTCAAAAACCTGTCTAACGCTCTCCTCAATCGCTTCTCTGCTTATTTGATCACTCCCTGAAGCCACATATCTCAAAACCGTCTCAAGATATTCAAGTCCGTTTCGTTTATTCAGCAAGTCTTTTAACAGGCCCAAAATCCCAGGGAATTTTTCCGGAAGATCCTTTGAAAAGATATGCTTCAAAAGGAGAAAAGCCACCCTTAAAACAACAGCACCTTTAATCTCTTCATCGCTGTACCGGGAAAGATCACACAGCAGATATTCGAAACTCGGCACAACATGGTCTAACGCACCGGGATGGTCAAAGAGATCATGAAACTCCGATCCGACCGTCCACGTTTCCCTCCCATGATACACAACACACGGGATAATCGCAGGCAAAGGGCGCCCTTTCCCCGTTTTCAGCCATTGTTCCCATATCCGCGTCATGTACCTCAAAAGGTGTAAACAGATTAATGGTTCGATAAAACTTTTGTGCTCAAACAACAGGTAAACGCAGACCGAGCCTTTTTCTTGGAGATCCACATGATAGAGAAGGTCTGACAGATGCGATGCAAGTTCCTTGTCAACAAACGTGTCCTTGCTTATTTTTAGAGAATCCACGTTCAAAAGAGATGCGATATCTTTTGGCAGGTAATGAACCACAAAGTCCACCGCGGCATCCTGCCGTGAAAGCACCTCTTTGAAAAGCTTATCATGTGGACTGCTGATCTGCTCCATGTAAAAAGTATACCACACCGTCCTGATGAATAAACAGCGAAAAACTCTTACCATGAAAATAGAGTTCGACATTCTGTGAATTGAGGAGCATAAACTCGTATAGGCACGTATGCATTCCCACGCCGGAGCGTGGGGACGAGGGAAAGTCCGGTTCTGAGGAGAGATGAGTCAAGTTTATCTGAGGAGGTTATCGTAAAGAGCGATTGTTGGAGGTTTCCCAGGCATGAAATCCAAAGGGGACGCGGAACGTTCCAGAACACAATGGATGTATTTGTATTTTTCAGAGACGAAAAGGAATTCCGGCTCATCGCGGATTAACGTGAAAATCGCCCTTAATCAGCAATAGAGCTGGGGCCAAAGGTGATCGAACAAATCAGCATTGAACGTAGAAACGGCCGTCATTCCTGCGAAAGCAGGAATCCAGACGTGTCGGAAAGCCTGGATTCCGGGTCCGTCATCCCGGACGTGATCCGGGACCGGAATGACGTTAAGACTTTTTTATAATTTCATGGTCGTC
>JBBSAR010000573.1:0-2780 GCA_038252125.1 Desulfatiglandales bacterium | reverse complement strand
CTCACTACTCTTGCCAAAATGATGTATGGAAAGATATAAAACCACTTCGGGAAAAAGAAGGCCAGTAAAGTCAATATAATCATAGGAAATAAGGCATACTTGAAAATTGCCTTGGAAAAGATAGCCAATATCACGCCTATTTCTGCTAATAGCTTCATCTTTGAATCATTTACCCCATATTCGATGTTGTATTGAAGACTTTTTACCCGGCGTCCATCCGTGTATGTATTTGTTGGCACTTAGGGCTTGTCCGTCCACTTTATCCAAGAGTTCGGACGATAATGGCGATGCATTTGAGCCTTTTCCGCTGATATCCAAGGCCCGTCAGTCTTATCATGACAATCGATTTATTTCAATCCACCAATTTGAATAGGAGAATTTCCACCAGACGTGGGGGTTTTTGCCAATGGTTTTGGGCAGGATGTTTTCGGGAGAAAAATAGGAGTTACAGTGTCATCAATCGATCGTCAGAATATTCCCCGGGAGCAATTTCCATAATGATTGAGCCTGGGGAATCCTCCGTAGGCTTCGCTTTCGTTTAGACCACCTTCAGATCCGGCGACAGACTGTAGCTGAAAAACCCGCCCCCCCTGGTGGACGGACTTCGATACCAATTTGTCGGTCCATCGAAAGAATTGATGTCCACTATTCTTTTAGCGGAGATGGGATTGAAGGATGGATTTCTTGCTGCAGGGGAACGATAGGCCGGGTTAAGGCTGGAAGATCAATTGTTCACCTTTTTCAAAAATTTTTAAATTTGAGGTTTATATAGGAAAGTTTCACTCTTGGATTAACAGTCTGAAAAGGGCTCGACCACAAGATGTAGTGGCCTTCGGTCATGATCAAAATGAAAAATTCAATCTTGCTCGGATGAGATATCGAGCGAGTATGTCAACGTTTGTGGTGCTTGTGATTTATAGCAGATACATCCAGCAACCCAAACAACAATATGTCGAGCCATGGGCAAAAAAGAAAAATTTGTCTTTCAAGGTTTTTTGCTTTTCAGTTGCGGCAAAAGCAATGATTCAGCCGTGGGTGTTTCAGCTTTCAAACCGAAGAATAGAATCAGCATCCTTCATTTTGTTTCAGGATATAAATCGAATTCAGGATAGAATTTCTTCGCACAGTCCGGGCAGATACCGTGACTGAAAAAGGCCTCTGAGTGTGCGCTTATGTAGCTTTCGATCTGGCTCCAATATCCTTTGTCGTCCCGAATTTGTTTGCAATGTGAACAGATGGGGAGCAACCCACTGAGTTGCTTGACTTCTCTCAGAGCTCCCTGAAGTTCCTCGACGTACCGGTTACGTTCCTGTTCTGCTTTCTCTTTTTCCCGAATTCGATTCCGAATGTGCCCCATGCCTAAGAATAGACCACCAATCCCTAAGAGCCAGAGGAATGACAGTCCTGTAGCAATTTGAACGATTCGCCTGTGTGCCGCTGCATAGTAAGGTTCCATGGGGACTGTCAGACTGATTCCGCCACGAATATCACCCACCTTATACCCTTGGTGAGCGTGGCATTTGAGACAGCCCTCTTCCGTAATAAATGGTCGAATAAGGCGGAAATGGGGCTTGCCATCCATCTCTTCCACCGAGGTAACCTGATGTTTTCCATGCTCAAAAGATTTCAGGGCCTCTGTTTCCCAAGGGTCGGGAGTATTTCCGGGATTCAGAGGCTTTAAGCTCGTGATATGCCCCTGAAGACCGTATTGTTCCTTCCCCAGCTCTTGGACCTGTCTGGTCATATAGGCGGGATTCACCAGGGTCAGTTTTTTCCCCGAAGGAGTTGAAATATCGCGCTCCGGAACATTCAGGTAAACGTTAGACGGAGTTTTATCCGTAATGGGTACGTAAACGCCTCCATGGATGGTGGCCCAGCGGCGATAAACGATATCCTTATTAAAACTGGTAATCGCCTCCAGGCGGGCCAGGGCAGCGAACTCTTTTCTGATGCTCATAAAATTAAAGACGAACAACGCTCCGACGATCGTTGTCCACAATGCCATCATAAACCAGGTATAACGGCCGAGCCAATAGGATTCCTTTATGGTGGGTTCAGCCTTATTCATAATTGTTTCCATTAATCAGCTTCTTCGCCTTATCCAAAACCTCTCGAAGCGCTGAAGCCAGATTCCGGGTATCTATGGGTTTCTCAATGTATTTGCTCACACCGAGTGCCTGCGCTTTCTTTTCAGACATCTTCTCGCTGTAGCCGGTACAGATGATCACCGGCAATTGCGGACGAATTGCCAAAATCTCTTTGGTCAGTCTGTCGCCTGTCATTTGAGGCATTGTCATGTCGGTAATAACCACGTCGAACTGATTCGGATCAGCTCTGAACCATTCCAAGGCCTCAACAGGTTTTGTGGTGCTTTTGACATCATAGCCCAACCGTTCCAAACGCTGGCGGTTCAGGTCGACCATAGACGCCTCATCATCCACAAAGAGGACACTTTCCGAACCCCCTTTGATTTCTCCCTCGGGCTCTTTTTCTTCTTCAGCCGTCTTTTCCAATGCGGGGAAATAGATCTCAAAGAGCGTTCCCTTCCCGAGTTCGCTCTCAACCCGGATACCACCATTATGTCTTTTGACGATACCGTGAATGATGGAAAGACCCATTCCTGTGCCTTTGCCGATTTCTTTGGTGGTATAATAGGGTTCAAAGATTCGATCCATAATTTTGGGTTCAATGCCTTCACCAGTATCCCTAATTCTAAGACAGACGTAAGAGCCGGGAGGCAAGACCTTACTAAAGTAAGATTTTTCTTTCTGAAGAATAGT
>JBBSAR010000572.1:0-2782 GCA_038252125.1 Desulfatiglandales bacterium | reverse complement strand
GCAATCGCCCTTTTTAAGGCGACCTCAGCCCGGAGAAAATCGATATCCTCCTTGCCGCGATCCATGGCAAGCCTTTCCTTAGCTCTCTCCAGAGCCTTACGTGCCCGCTCAATATCAATTTCGACCGCCCTTTCGGCAGCATCCACCAGAACGGAAACCTTGTTATTCGAAACCTCCGCAAACCCATTAGTCACGAAAAATCGTTCCGTACCGCTTCCCGAAGAAAACCGGAGCTCTCCCGGGTCTATCCCTGTGAGAAATGGCACATGGCCTTCCAAAACCCCGAACTCTCCAAGGGACCCGGAAGCAACAACGATATCCACTTCCTGACTCACCATGACTTTCTCAGGGGTAACCACTTCCAGGTGTAATTTTCCCATGGATCATCCCCCTAATTGCTTTTAGCAGCCATCTCTTGTGCTTTTTCCTGTGCCTGCTCAATGGTACCCACCATATAAAATGCGTTTTCGGGCAGATCGTCGTGCTTTCCTTCGATGATCTCCTTAAAACCCTTGACTGTCTCGGCGACAGGCACATAAGCGCCGGGTTTCCCGGTAAAGGTCTCCGCCACATGAAAAGGCTGTGAGAGAAATCTTTGAATCCTTCTAGCCCTAGCAACAGTCATTTTGTCTTCATCGGATAATTCATCCATCCCAAGAATGGCAATAATATCTTGAAGGTCTTTGTATTTCTGCAAGAGCTGCTGTACCTGTCTCGATGTGTGGTAGTGCTCCTCCCCAATGAAATTGGGATCAAGGATTCGAGAGGAGGAATCCAGCGGATCCACGGCAGGATATATGCCCAACTCGGTCAATGGTCTGGAGAGAACAACCGTTCCATCCAGATGTGCAAAAGTCGTTGCCGGCGCCGGGTCAGTAAGGTCGTCAGCAGGCACATAGACGCACTGTACGGAAGTGATGGAGCCTTTCTTGGTGGAGGTAATCCTCTCTTGAAGAGCGCCAAGGTCCGTGCCAAGTGTTGGTTGATACCCCACAGCAGACGGAATACGACCGAGCAGTGCGGATACCTCGGCGCCAGCCTGTGTAAACCGGAAGATATTATCAATAAACAGCAAAACATCCTGTCCTTTTTCGTCCCGGTAGTATTCCGCGGCCGTCAACGCCGAAAGGGCCACTCTTGCACGAGCGCCAGGGGGTTCGGTCATCTGTCCATAAATAAGAGCCGCCTTTGGAAGAACCCCTGATTCTTTCATCTCCATGTACAGGTCATTCCCTTCACGCGTCCTTTCGCCCACCCCGGCGAAAACGCTGATACCACCGTGCTGCATGGCGATATTGTGAATCATTTCCATCATAACCACGGTTTTACCCACACCGGCGCCACCGAACATTCCCATCTTGCCGCCTCTGGGGAACGGAACCAGCAGATCAATGACCTTCACACCGGTCTCAAGAACCTTAACCGAAGTGTCCAACTCATCAAAGGCCGGTGCAGGCCTATGAATAGGATAATATTGCGTGGCATTTACCGGCCCCAACCCGTCCACAGGCCTTCCCACCACATTGAGGACACGCCCGAGCCCGGCATCCCCCACAGGCATCATAATCGGCTTTCCCGAGTTCCTGACCTGCATGCCTCTTACAAGACCGTCGGTCACGTCCATAGCGATACAACGCACCACATTGTCACCCAGGTGCTGCGCAACTTCAACAACCAGGTTATCTTCGACATCGTTAATCGCCGGATTTGAGATAAGGAGCGCTGTTAGGATTTCCGGGAGTTCCCCGTCTGCGAACTCCACATCAACGACCGGACCAATGACTTGGATTAATTTGCCCTCATTCATGGTTAAACAAAGACCTCCTTATAGGTTTAAAAACCATTATCCCTTCAATGCCTCGGCGCCGCCCACGATATCCATCAGTTCAGCCGTAATTGCGGCCTGGCGAGCTTTATTGAACACCAAGGTAAGATTCTCTACAATTTCATTACAATTCTTCGATGCATTATCCATAGCCGCCATACGAGCGGCATGTTCACTGGTTTCATTCTGCAAAAAAGCGTTATAGATCTGCACACTGATGTGTTTCGGCAGGAGCTCGATAAGCAGGGATTCCGGATCAGGTTCACAAAGGTATTCCGCCTGCGCCTCCCGGGACGTCTCCACTTCTTCCACTCTTGGGGGCTCAATGGGAATCAGCTTCAATAGCGTGGGTATCTGCCTGCCCATACCCGCAAAGTGGCTGTACATCAGATATACCTCGTCCACCTCGTCGCCCAAATATCTATCGATCATATTTCTAGTCATCTGGTTGATAAAGGAAATGTCCACACGCCCGTACATATCCACAAAACTATCCACCATATGGTAGTTTTTCTTACGAAAGTAGTCTCTTCCCTTTTTTCCAATCGTTACCAGCCCGCTCTCGACGCCTTTTTGCTTCTCTTCCTTAAGCCACCTTTCCCCCAAGCCGATCAGGTTGCCGTTAAAACTTCCACACAGGCCTCTGTCCCCGGTGAAATGAAGCAGCTCTACTTTCGAAACCGCTTCCCTCTTCACAAGCAAGGGGTGGATGTCCGGTTCAATCCTGCTGGCCAGATTGCCGAGTACTTCCGCAAATTTCTTCGCATACGGCTCAAAGCTCTCCATTTTCATCTGAGCGCCGCGGAGTCTTGCCGCGGCCACCATATTCATGGCTTTGGTGATCTGAGCGGTTTTTTTGACACCCGAGATCTTGGTTTTTACTTCCTTGAGAGTCGCCATATTTTGACCTATATGAAATTAGTGACTTGGAAATGTTCTTCTCACTCGTGCGGCGAG
>JBBSAR010000571.1:0-2815 GCA_038252125.1 Desulfatiglandales bacterium | reverse complement strand
TTTTGACCCTATGATACCCTCGTTCCCACGCTCTGCGTGGGAACGCCTTTTTCGGAAGCTCCGCGTTACTTTTCCTGCTTCGCTTTCCTTGGTTACCAGGCTCTGCCTGGGAACCTGGGCGTTGAAGGCTCTGCCGCCGCATGCCGAGTACTGTTCCAAGCAAGGAAGTCAGGGACATCCGTAAACAATCCAATAACTTTTCTTTCCTTCGTTTGCTTCTGTTAGAAAAGAACTTTTTACAGAAGGTAACGAAGGAAACGAAGGCAGGAGGGAAGAGGACACATTTACTAATTGTTCAACCCGTCTCAGCGAGTTCCCCAAGTAAGCCTCGCTGAAATTCATAGGTAAGAAGAAAGCACGGCTGCAGGTCAAATTTCCCCACCAAAGACAAAACCCTTGTTTGAAATGAAACCATAAGGTATTATTTGTTTCAGGCTGTCTGGTATTTCAGGATTTGGTCGACCTCTGGTAGTCGCTCACACGGAGAAAAGAGAAACAATTCGAATCATAAGTGCAAGAAAAGCAACAAAAGGAGAACGAAAGCTCTATGAAGAAGGGTAAAGTACCGGACAAAGACGAATTACGTGCGGAATACAAACGTTCCGATTTTGTGGAAGGGGGTCAGGCTTTCCTTATTGTCGTAATTGTAGATAATCGGATTTGGCCTGGGTCGGACCAAGCCAACTAGAACCGCGTTCAATGTGAAATTCCGGGAATTATGAGATGAAAGCCGGTTCCGGGTTGTCTGGGGTCAGGGACGGGTTAGGGGGTCACCGGGAAAAGCTCTCATGGATCATTTTCAAGAGTTTTTAAAAGTTCTCAGGGCGATGGACGACGAAGAGGTAGAATATATCCTCATCGGAGGATTTGCTATCATTCTCCACGGACTGCCCCGTTTTACAATGGATATGGATTTTTTCATAAAGATGGCTTCAGGAAATGTTCATAGATTGCGGAAAGCTCTTTATTCACTGTTTGCCGATTCTGATATAGAAGAAATCACCTTTAATGAATTGGTCAAGTACCCGGTCATTCGCTATGGAACACCCAATGGATTTCATATTGATATCATGGCACAATTGGGAGAAGCCGCAACGTATGATGACCTGAAATATGAGATCATGGAAATTGAGGGCCAAAAGATAAGGGTTGCCACTGCTGAAACCTTGCTGAGATTGAAAGAGAATACAATTCGGCCTGAGGATAAAGGCGACGCGCATTTTCTAAGAGAACTTCTTAAAAGGAAGAAATGACAGGATGTCCATTAAAAAATTCAAAACCTTCGAAACCGCAAAACGAGATCTCTGGTGCTTTAAACCGGATGCTGAATATTATCGGAGAGTAGCTGCACATTTTAGGCTTGCTCAGAAGCTTTGTCCCCTTGATTCCCCAAAAGGGGTTTTCAAATATCGTAGTATTTTAGAAGCAAAGCGAAACCAACGGTTGCCGGGACGTCCTTAAATAAGGGAACTGGAAGAAAATAATATACGCATATCGTGCAGAACTTTTGTTCGTATTTAATCCCGGGGGTCGGGCCAAGTTAAACAATTGAATTTAAACGGTTAGCGTCTCAATAATAGGTGTTTTAAGCCCCTATATGGTCTTTTTTAGCGTCAAAAAGGGCGATATAGGTTCCCAAGATCTGGAAATTCCGTGGACACCATACCTAACTATTGTCGGCTCGGAATCGAAAACAAATATCAGCGCTGAATTCCCTCCTGATTTTAACAACCTGACAAAAACCTTGTGTGATCCGCAACCATCAGATACTATTCACCTCGTTCTACCTGGGAAGACTTGGGCTGAAACACGATGAACATACGTCATATTCAAGCAAAAATAAGGACAGGGGATTATCGTTTTTCCGACCATGCGGTCAAGCGGATGATCAAACGGGCCATAAATCGTCATGAGATTGAAGAGGCTATTCTCACAGGAGAAAGTGTTGAAGAATATCCAGATGACAAATATTCGCCAACCTGTCTCATTTGCGGAAAGACCCATGAAGGGCGGGTTCTCCATATTCAGGCTTCTCTTCCGCCATTAGTTGTCATTGTGACCACATACGAACCTGATCCTGAACAATGGATTGAAGGAAAGATAAGGAGGTAACTGCGCCATGAAGTGTACCTTTTGCGGAGGGGAGCTGAAAAAATCCACAGTGACATTTAGTTATGAAGAGGATGAGACCTATATCCTTGTTGAGAATGTCCCTGCTGAGGTCTGCTCACAATGTGGGGAGAAGCTCTATACGCCTGAAGTCACGGAAGCCTTGTTGCACCTGGCCAAACAGCCAGTTGAACCTGCCAGGATCATTCATGTTCCGGTTTATGATTTTACGAAGGGGGACAGTTCTCAATTTTGCATAATTCCGTAATTCAGGGGACCAAGGTACCGCAAGGTACTGGGACGTCCTTAAATAATCAAACAACTTTCTTCGCTTTGTTTGCTCCTGTAAGGAAAGTGTTTTTTACCGAAGGTAACGAAGAAAACGAAGGGGAAAGATTCTCATGGATCATTTTCCTCGTCCCCACGCTCCGGGGTGGGAATGCATACGAGCCTTAAGGGTTGCAAACAACATGTTGCCGTGCTGCATCTGAAATAGTTAGTGCCTGACCGAAAAGCAGGAAGCGTTTAAGTTCAACAAGTTAGCTTATATTTCATCGACGAAGAATTTGGGTTTTACTTGCTTTTGAGTACATTTTATGCTTTACTTTATTTGACTTGAATGGTATTATCTTAACACAGTTGATGGAGAATCAGTTTGGTTGATAATACTGCTTACTTCTTGTAAAGCACAAAATTTCAAATCTTC
>JBBSAR010000570.1:0-2822 GCA_038252125.1 Desulfatiglandales bacterium | reverse complement strand
GGTGCCAGGAGAAGATGCAGGGCGCGTTGTCTTTCTGACAAGTTGGGGAACGCTCCACACAGCCACCTTGTACCGTGCCCGTTTGCTTGGGCAAATAAAGCGAGTTGCCCATGTCCGCGCGGCGACTGCCGAGGAATGTATCGGCAGTGTGAATGACTTACCTGATCCTAAAGGGTTCTTCGCTGGCTTGATGCGCTCGTATGAGGTCCGTAAACACGGTTGTTCTCATGACGAGATCATGCCTGGGTTCTTCACTGATAAGAGTGAGCAACCAATAGCAGTGTTCGACGTTGCAATGCCGCCCGCAAAAGGCAAATGAATCTCCGCCGGAGCAAGCTCCGGGGTATCTATAGGAAATCGGCGGCCTGATAGCCACAGACTTTTACCCCGCATCCTGAAAGATGCGTGGACGCCCAAACCGGATACGGTGCAAGCACCGGGGAATTAGACCCCCCAGAGATTAACAAGATCATCAAGTAAAAGACGTTCCGTAAGCGGCATCAGTGGCTTGCGATATATCAAATCAAACGAACTGGGGAGCGGAAATCCTTCCGCCCCCAAATGACGCCGACCGAAAGAGGTTCTGGTGGAAAACAAAGAAATCGAGGAGTTTCTGGTGGCTTATCGTAAAGGTGCAACCACCGACTTTATCCAGCCCAAGTTAAACGGGAAATGGGGTGCACTTTGGACTTTCCCGCCGTGTGATCCCGCCGCCGCCCAGCGTGTGGGGCAACTGATGGTTCGAATGGGAGCGACCGAAATTCGCTGGATAAGAAGGGCGAGATTGAATATCTCGACAGGAAGGACAAATGAGGCACTCATCGTCCTGACCATGCCAAACGAGCAACAGGATGTAATGTCACTTTCAAATGGAATTGATTTAGGAATTAACAGTCGATTAGTAGACGAGTCGTATATTGCATTGAAAATGGCATTTACATCAAAGCTAAATGGCCTCTTATGAATCTGTAGAAACTGTCTGTGGCGCGGAAACTGACGTAACTGGTTCTGGTTCGGAATCGCCTAATAACCAGCCCGCTGAACAGTTCAATATTTTTGAAAGGCAAACGGTTTCAATATCTAAACAGGTACGTCTTCCACCCTCGAGGCGCTTATAGTCTTGCAAAGCAGGAGACCATAAGCCTTCAGTAGCCGTTTCAATACGAAGGACCATTTCTACCTGTGTTATTTTCAAATCCATCCGCCGCTGTCGTAACCTTTCACCTATGACGTTAGCACGTCCGTTTACAGTACGCAGTCGCTCTCCCTTCGGCATAGTTTCCCCACAACGAAAATTTCTTTTAGTGTATGCCAAGAAAAACTGGCGTGGGTATCCAAAGAACGATATAGTATCCAAAGAACGACACCTATATACTGAATATGATTGATTGATACGTTGCTAAACCAAAAAGGATTATTATGAACACTACATCTAACACCAACGCACTCCTCGGAATTATTGAGCATAAGGGCCGCGTCTTTGGGGCAAGCGTCCCGCGCCACTTGCTAATACTTGACGCTCTCGCCTACGCAACTCAGCGTGTAGAGTATTGCCGCACCGAGGCTCAAGACACGGACTGGACCGCCAAAGAGCGCAAGATTTATTCGGACCGAGCAGATTTTCTGGAAAATTGGGTGGCAAATGGTGGAACCGAAGACGTGCCCCTCGACGTTGATATGAATCTCTTTCTCCGAACATCTCATCTACCTGCGGTTGTGAATTTTGAGAACATTGACACTTATTTGGACGCGATCTTGAGTGTTAGCGAGATCATTTCCGTTTGGCAGGTGGACGAACCGCAGTTCGCGCTCCACAACCTTGAGTCTGGTGTGACGTTGTTTTTGACAGACAATATCGGGCTTAAAAATGCAAGACGATTCGCTGGTCCGAATACCCACGTTATCGAAACGACCAGTTCCCAAATTATGGAATTTGTTGTAATCCAGGCAGAAATGTCTGAATTCGATTCGATGGCTGACATGGAAATGGTCGCGTAGAGAAAGAGAATAAAATAATGCAAGATAAACAAAACACCGAAATTTCGGCTTCCGAAATCGAAGCAATTGTCGATGGTCCACTTCCCGTTTTTGAACGCCAGTCTGTTGGTGAGCGAACGAAACTTTTACGATTAGCCGTTGAAGCGCTTAATGCGACACAGCCAGAAACGGTTGAGAATTTGCGTCTTTCTCATCTGTTGTCAAGCTGGGCGTCACAACTCGACGGGAGCCGACCCCCTGACTCAGAATGTGAATGCGGAAACCTTGTTCCGGAGTGCATTTGCGATCAGCAAGCCGCCGAGGATTTTCTCGCCACAGGTGACGGCTCGCGTTTGATCGGACTGGGATGGCACCGTGACGTTCTCACGGAGTTGAAGAGTGGAGAAGTTACCCCTGCCGCACTTTTGTCCTCAAACGAACGCCATATTTTCCAAAAGGGAGCTTCTCCTGCCGACATTCTTCACCAGTCGATGGGGTGAGTTCGTCAGAAAATGAGCATTCGATACATCCGCGAACAAACCAAAATTATCGCCGCACTCGAAAGGGATGCGGCGATTTCTGGCGCGTCAGGTGGCAGTAAGATGACCTTCATGACGCAAGAGATAATAGAGGAGACGATTCTCCGCGTCAATGCGCCGGGGATCAACATAGTGAGAGGGGAGTTTCCGCCATTGCCAATGGCTGATGAAGCTACCTGTGCCATTTGCGACGTTCGAAGCATCTGTGGGTATAGTAAATCTCTTAAGTGAACACGCACTATACTTATATGTAAAAAATGTGCGGATATGATGTGCGAGATGACGGAGATTCGAGTAAAATGTTTG